>NZ_JAXFXH010000020.1:0-70305 GCF_034091795.1 Suipraeoptans intestinalis
TGAATGGCAGAAAGTGAGAAAACAGACATCAAAGAAAAACCGACAGAAGAACAACCCCAACACCGAAAGCCCGACGGTATTCTAACAAAAAAGATAAAAGGCAAGACCTTTGTAACGGAGATATATTTTGATAAAAACAGCAAGGAAACATTTCAAGATAAACTATTAAAAATATTACAATCGGAACAGAAAGAATAAAAGAAAAAGATAATTTTTATATCCAACTTTTCTGTTCTTTTTCCGTATGTTCTGATGAATGCTTGAGGGTAAGTAGGAAATCTGACAGTGGAAAAAAGCCATTGAAAATGGTATAATATTAATCAATATAGATAAACAAAATTAAATTTACAGGTGTGAAAAATGGACTTGATGAGATATTTAAAAGAAAATATGGTCTTAATTCTGGAAGGTCAGGAGCTAATCAGAGATTTTGTAGATCCGGTCAAGTGGTTAAGTTCGGATTACAAAATGTCTATTCCCGGAATAAAAAAAGAAAAAATTGTTAAACAGGAATTAGTGATGATTCAATCATTTTTATTGTTAAAAACACCTGTAACTAATGAACTATATAATTATGTAATGGATACTGACTACAATATTCAAATAAAAGATTTTCCGGTGGTAAATATCAGTTGGATAGATGCAATTAAATTTTGCAATCTGCTTTCTGAAAAACTTTCATTGGAAAAGTGCTATACATTGAATTCTGCTTCGGAAAAAATTATATTTGATCATTCCAAAAATGGATTTAGATTACCAAAAGATGCAGAATGGCAATATGCTTGTAGAGGAAATGCAGAAGGATATCGATATGATAATATTGAAGATATTGCTTGGTTTGAAGAAAATTCGGATGGAAGATTACATGAAGTAAGAACAAAAAAAGAAAATAATTTTGGACTTTTTGATATGATTGGAAATGTTTGGGAATGGTGTTTTGATTTGTATGATGAAGAACGATATGGAAACTATCGCATTTTCAGAGGTGGGAGCTTTGCAAGCGAAAAGAGAGCTTGTGGCGTTACTTCAAGGAGAAAGAGTTTTCCGGATTTTAGAATCGATGATTTGGGATTTAGAATAGCAAAAAATAATTTGGAGGGAATTAAGTGAAACATAAAATATTGGAATCAAAAGATAAAACCAAAGTTGTACGAATTGAAGATAAGTCGATTGTAATATCAGATGAACAGTCATTTTTAGATTTGTTTATGACAATCGCTTATGAAACGGGAGAAAATAAATTTATCATTAGCAAAGATAATCTTACAGAAGAGTTCTTTCATCTCAGCAATAAAATCGCAGGAAATATTTTGCAAAAATTAATAAACTATAAAATGAAATTAGCAATTATAGGCGATTTTTCTAATCATGAGAGTAATGCTCTAAATGCCTTTATTTATGAATGTAATCAAGGGAATGATATATTTTTTGTTGAAAGTGAAATTGAAGCTTTAAATAGATTAAGTAATAGTTAGAATGATAAAATTTCAGCTCACATAACTAAGAATTTCATAAAATCTAACACAGGAACAGTAAATCAAAAAAGGTTTACTGTTTTTTCTTTGTCCAAAAACAGAAGAAAGGAAAACAGAAAATGAAAAACATAGAAGAAAAAATTTTAATGGCAGAAGAAGAGATTAAGCAGTTACAAAATAAAAGAAAAAAACTCATTAGTCAGCAGAAACAGGAAGAAAGAAAAAAGAGAGATAGACGCCTTTATGAAAAAGGAGCAGTCTTTGAAAGTATCTTTTCCGCAAGCAAAGACTTCACCAAAGACGAATTTTATCAACTAATTACATTCCCGAATATAAAAGAATCAGTCTATCAAAAAATACTAAAAATCATAGCAAAGCGAGAACAAAGTGAAAATCAAAATACAGAAACACAAGAGGAAGTAACGGAAACAGAGGAATAGTCCCTTGTTTACAAGGGCGCACTTATACACCCTAAAGGGTGTGTGCGTTCTCCGAAGGCTCTTGCAGAGAGCATATCAGCTAAACGCTGATACAGGGGAGCTACACTCCCCTACGGAAATAAATTTCCTACCCCTTGTGTACTTCCCAAAAGAAATCGGATAAAAAGCAATCCGATTTTTTTAGGAAGTCTTATCCATCGCCACATCAAAGTATCAGAAAAAGAGAGGAGGTGTTCTCTTATGGCAATATATCATCTCAGTATCAAAATTATCTCAAGAGGCAAAGGTAAAAGTGCAGTGGCAGCTTCCGCCTATCGAAGTGGCGAAAAGATAAAAAACGAGTATGACGGCATAGTCCATGACTTTACAAGAAAAGGAGGAATCGCCCATACCGAAATTCTATTACCACAAAATGCACCACAGGAGTTTTCGGACAGGGGAACATTATGGAATAGCGTGGAGAAAATCGAAAAAAGTAAAAACTCACAGCTTGCAAGAGAAATAGAAATTGCATTGCCTAAAGAATTAGACAGGGAAAAACAGATAGAACTTGTTAGGGAGTATGTAAAAGAAAATTTTGTAAATGTCGGTATGTGTGCCGATATTGCCTTACACGATAAAAATGACGGAAACCCACACGCTCATATTTTACTTACCATGCGACCGTTCAACGAAGATAAGACATGGGGAGCAAAATCAAAAAAGGAATATATTCTTGATGAAAACGGAGAAAAAGTAAAACTCAAAAATGGAAATTATAAAACAAGAAAAATCAATACAACAGATTGGAACGAACAAGACAAAGCGGAAGAGTGGCGAAAAGCATGGGCAAATATTATAAACAAATGTCTTGAAGAAAACAACATACAGGAAAAAGTCGATCACCGTTCTTATCAAAGACAAGGAATAGAACAAATACCTACCATTCATTTAGGTGTATCAGCAAGTCAAATGGAGAAAAAAGGCATAACCACAGACAGAGGAAACATCAACCGAGAAATCAGACACCAAAACAAGATATTAAAAGAAATCTCAAGAAGAATAAAAGCTTTGTTAAATTGGATAAGGGGAATTGGAAAAGAGGAAAAAGTAGAAACTGATAATCTCAAATCCACCCTCCCACCTAAAGAAAATCTGCTATCCGTCTTTGAAAATCTTATCCATAAAAACGCAGATAACTATAATACAGATTTAGAACAATACATTGAAAGCTATCAGTACCTAAAAGAGAAAAACATCACCTCCCTATCGGAACTGAAAGAAAGCATAGTTACTTTAAGAGATAAGAATTACAAGACCACAAGAGCTATTAAAGATACCGAAAAGAAAATAGATGACAGAGTACAACTTATCGACCAAGCCGAGAAATATTTGAAACATAAAGATACCTACAAAGCCTATGCTAAATTAAAGAAACGCAAACAGGAAGATTTTTATAACGAGCATACCACAGAGATTATTTTATTTGAAAGTGCCAAGAGATTTTTGAAAGAGCATTTAGGCGGAAGCAAGACCTTAAATATATCCAACTGGAAATCGGAAGTAACAGCCTTGAAGAAAGAAAAAGATAGTCTGTATTCTCAAATCATAGACCTACGGAAAGAAGTGGAACAAGCTGAAAGTGTAAGAAGCTGTATAGAGAAGTTACAACAAGAAAACAGAGAACTATCACAGGTAAAGAAGCAAGAATTAGACCTGTAAAAAATGACTAAAAAATGGTATAATATTACAAACATCGAGTAAAACAAATTAGAATTTGCCCACCCGAAAGGATACCTAAAATGATTGGTTTAATTGATAGCTTTATCTTCAATATTCTTTTACTGATAACCATACTTGGTGAGTTTGTCCTCCCTTGGATTTTGAAACATTTTTATATAGGGTACAACAGCAAAACAATGGTTATGAGTGTTTTAGGAAGTCCCGAAAGCCCTGTAAGATGGATTTACAATGCTTGGCTTGTGTGGTTAGGTGCTTTTTTGCTGCTTGCTTCAGTTGTAATTTTTAAGAACAATATCACCGTTTCAAGTGTGTTGGCAGTATTAACATTTATCTCGATTTCCGCTTTTGCAGTAGGAGCAGGAATACTGTCGGGAATATTTAGCGTAAATGAGTCAAAAGAAAAGGTTACAATAGCCTCTAAAATTCATGGTGCAGGCTCTGCTATTGGGTTTATGACTTTATTATTTTTCCCTTTGCTACAGTGCATTTTAGCTTTTAAGAGTAATGATATTATACAAGGCACAGTTTGCGCAATTTCATTTGTGTTGGCAATGTTATTCTTTGTATTTTTTATCATGGGAGACAAAGACAATTTTAAAGACACAGCATTTTCATATGAAGGTCTATGGGAAAGGTTGAGTCTGTTTTTTATGTATGTTCCCTTTCTGTATATAGCAATAGATAATCTTTTTATAGTTTAGTAAATTCCAATATGTCGAACAGTTAGGAAAATTAGAATTTGATGAAGGAGGTGACAAATATGATAATGCCAGAAAAAATTGATATAAGTATGTTTGCTCCATGTGGAATGAATTGTAAAGTTTGTTATAAGCACTGTTACCATAAAAAACCTTGTGCCGGGTGCTTGAATAGTGATAAAGGAAAACCTGAACATTGTCGTAAATGCAAAATAAAGGATTGTATCAAAGCAAAAGCATTATCATATTGTTTTGAGTGTACGGAATATCCATGTAAGTGGATTAAAAATCTTGAAAAAAGTTATAACAAACGGTATCAAACAAGCCTTACAGAAAATAGCCGTTTTGTTCAAGCACAAGATTTGGAGCAGTTTATGGAACAACAGAAAATAAAATATACTTGTCCTAAATGTGGCGGAATTATTTCTATTCACGATAGAGAGTGTAGCGAGTGTCAAGAAAAAATGAGATAGCAAAATCCCAGTTTGTCTAATTGAATATAACAATTTGAGAAACAGTAAATCAAAAAGGTTTGCTGTTTTTTGTTGCTTAATTTTCCAAAAACGTCCATAAACATAAAAAGGCACTTGACAAAACGCTCTCTGGGGAATCTCTCATTACCGGACGCTTTGCCAGGATAGGAGATTCTTCCGGGATTCTAAAAGGATTGTGAAAAAAGCATGAAGAATCGTACAGTGTCGAAGATTTGTGGTAAAATGAGTTATGTCACACCATAAAGTTAGTATCAAGTAACCAATGGCAAAAGGAGAGTTTTTTATGATTCGGGTAAATATCATTTCAGGATTTTTGGGAGCAGGCAAGACCACCTTTATCAAACGGCTGATTCAGGAAGCCTTTCAGGGGGAAAAGCTGGTTTTGATCGAGAATGAATTTGGAGAGATCGGGATAGACGGAGAATTTTTAAAAGATGCGGGAATTGAGATCACGGAGATGAATTCTGGGTGCATCTGCTGTACATTGGTGGGTGATTTTGGAAAGGCGCTGCGGCAGGTGATGGATACCTATGCGCCGGACAGGATCCTGATCGAACCGTCCGGCGTGGGAAAATTGTCAGATGTAATAAAAGCGGTAAGGAATCTGCAGGAGGACGAGATTGTGATAGAGGGCGCTGTGGCGGTCGTAGACGGGAAAAAGGCAGAGCTGTATCTGGAAAATTTCGGAGAATTTTATGAGAATCAAGTGAGGCATGCAACAACAGTGGTACTGAGCCGTACACAGATGATGGAAGAGGAAGCTGTCAAAAGATGTGTATCTGTTCTGCGCCGCATCAACAGGGAGGCGCCCTTTGTTACCACAGAATGGAGCAAATTAGGAAAGGATGCACTGCTGGGGGCGCTGGAAGGGAATCGGGAGCCGGAAGGATTTCTGAGAGCAGAGGAGGCACATGCGCACGGAGAGTGCTGCAGCTACGGACACGAAGGGCATTTTCATGCAGAAGCATGTGGCCATGGACAGGGAGAAACGGGTACCTGCAAGGGAGAGCATGACTTGGAAGAGCACGGGAAAGGATGCTGTGGGCATGGGCACCATCACTCGGAAGGAGCATGCGGTCACAAACATCCGGAAGAGCAGAAAGGATGCTGTGGTCATGGGCACCATCACTCGGAAGGAGCATGCGATCACAAACATCCGGAAGAGCAGAAGGGATGCTGTGGGAATGGTCGCCATCACTCGGAAGGAGCATGTGATCACAAACATTCGGAAGAGCAGCAGGGGTGTTGTGGCCATGGACACCACCATCACCACCGTCATGCGCACGATCATCACCATCACCACCATCATCATGCAGATGAAGTGTTCACAAGCTGGGGGAAAGAGACGGTGCACAGATATACAGAGGCGGAACTGGAGTTTCTTTTGAAAGCGCTTTCGGAGGCGGAAGGATATGGGACGATCCTGCGGGCCAAGGGAATCTTGCAGATGGAAGACGGAGGGTGGAAGCAGTTTGACCTGATTCCGGGAGAATATGAAGTAAGAGAAGGAAAAGCAGACTATACGGGCAGATTCTGCGTGATCGGAACAGGATTGGCAGAAGAAGAACTGGGACGGCTGTTCTGTGTGTAGCGTAGAAGGAAGAGGAAACGATGAAAAAACCGGTATTTGTGTGTACAGGGTTTTTGGACAGCGGGAAGACGACGCTGATCAGAGAAACTCTGATGGAGCAGGAATGGATGGAAAAAGGCAGGACGCTTTTGATTCTCTGTGAAGAAGGAGAAGTGTCTTACCCGGAAGCGTACAAGAAGGAAAAAGAGATCACGCTGGTAAGAGTCAGGGATTTTTCGGAATTGACACCGGAGATGCTGAAAAAATGGGACAGAAAGCAGGAGCCGGTACAGGTGATTCTGGAGTTTAATGGAATGTGGAGTCTGAAAAATCTGACGGCTGTGCCATTTCCAGAGAACTGGGAACTGCAGGGAGTCTATTCAACAGTCAACGGTCAGACGCTGCAGCTGTATCTGGATAATATGCGGAATCTTCTAATGGAGCAGTTATTGCTGTCCGATCTGGTGGTGGTAAACCGGTGCGGAAAAGAGGTCAACCGTTCGGGCTTCCGCCGGGCTGTGAGGATCCAGAATCCTGCGACCCAGGTGATCTTTGAGGATCTTGACGGAAAGATCATTCAGGAAACAAAAGAAGATCTTCCTTACAGGACGGACGGGTCCAGGATCGTTGTGGAGGATGATGACTTTGGCATCTGGTATGCAGACGCCTATGATCATCCGGAGCGGTATCAGGATAAGGAAATCGAGTTTACAGCACAGAGCTTCCGAACGGAAAGAATGGCAGAGGGAATCTTTGCTCCTGTGCGTAAGATCATGACCTGCTGCGCGGCAGACGTGAGGTTTTATGGATATCCCTGCAGATACGACAGAAAGGTTTCCATAAAAAACGGAAAGTGGGTGCGGGTACGGGTAAGGTACGATTTCCAGCCGACGGGAGAAGGGGGCCAGTACCAGCCGATCCTGCATCTTTTACAGATAAAACCGGCAAGAAAACCAGAGCAGGAAGTGGTATACCTGGGATAGGGATGGCAGAAAAAGCGTGTGCGGCAGACCGGATCATACATCTGTAAAAAGCACAGACTGATTTTTTCATGGAAAAAATCTCCGGATAATGGTATAATGGCGTTTCAACAAAAGAAATTATAAGAGGACGGCGTAAAAGCCGGAGGAACAAAGGAGAGAAAATAGAAATGGATCAAATGATAGAACAAGGGAAGTCTTTGCTGTTTGAGCTGGTTCCGTCCAGCCGCAGCATAGGAGGAGCTTTCACACAGGTCGTACTGGCATCTGCAATCATAAGCATTGTAGTGGGATTGTTGTTGTGCTTTTTTGGATATAAGCTTTTCCGTATCTTTGCTGCTTTGTCGGGCCTGATTGCAGGAATGGCAGCAGGGAGCGCAGTTGTTTTGCTGATGAATCTGGAAGGGACCACAGCTACGGCAGTGATCCTGGGCAGCAGCGTACTGCTGTGCATACTTTGTGCAGTGTTTCGGAGGATCGGAGCCTTTGTCCTTACGGGCGTTTATGGAATGGCGACGGTAGCCGCCATACAGATGTTCTTCGGAAGGAGCGCTGAGATCGTCGTTTTGATCGGAGCGGGGATCATCACGGTGCTGGCTGTGCTGGCGGCAATCTTTCTGACACCTATGATCATGACGGTGACAGGTATTGCCGGCGGACTCATGACAGGCACTTCACTGGTGTTTTTGGCAGAACAGGTTTTGGACATCACTCTGCAGCCCATCGTAGGATATGCGGTAGGAGGGATTCTGGCAATTCTCGGAATCTGGATTCAATTTATCCTGCACTCCAGGAAAGTAGGACGGCACGAAAAAGTTTACGCCAGAAAGATCAAAGAGGAAGAATCCAGAGAGTCGGAAATTGAACAGGCAAGAAGGATCCTGGAGGAAGACGGCACAGAGGAGGAAAGCCTTGAAGATTCCCAGGAGATTCTCCTTCTGGAAGGGGAGGAGCTGGAACAAAAGACAGTATGGTCAGAAGAGGAAGCAGAGGAAAAAGAAGGGGTAGAAGGAGAAAAGAAGACCCGCAAGAAAAAGGCGGGGAAAGAAGAAGCGGGAGAGAAGGAGAGCCAGGAAGAAGAATTTGTCATTTTTGATCTGGATGACTAGAATACGCATGTCAGAAGAGGAAAGGGGGAACCGTTCATGAAAATAGATATGCATTGTCATGTAAAAGAAGGTTCCGTTGACAGCAAAGTTGGTCTGGAAGAATATATTTCCACATTGAAAGACTGTGGATTTGACGGGATGCTGATCACAGACCATGACACCTATAAAGGTTACCGTTATTGGAAGGAACATATAAAGGGGAAACGCCACAAAGATTTTGTGGTGTTAAAAGGGATTGAATACGACACCTGCGATGCGGGGCATATCTTATGCATCATGCCACAGGAGGTGAAGATGCGGATCCTGGAGCTGAGGGGGCTTCCAGTGTCTATTTTGATCGATATCGTACACAGGCACGGCGGTATTTTAGGACCGGCGCATCCCTGTGGAGAGAAGTATCTTAGCTTTGCCACGACCAAGAGGTATTTCAGGGCGCCGGAGATTGCCAAGCGGTTTGATTTCTTTGAAGTATTTAATGCCTGCGAATCAAAAGAATCCAACGAAGGAGCCTCCAGGCTTGCCAGTCGATACAAAAAGGTGGGCATCGGAGGAAGTGATTCACATCGGCCGGACTGTATCGGTACAGGTTATACCATACTGCCCCGGAGGGTGACCTGTGAAACCGAGCTGATCTCTTTGATCAGGGAAAAGGCGCCTGTTGAGGCAGGAGGCAGGCTGTACGGAAAAACGACAAAAGACAAGATGGGAAGGGCCAATAAGATCTTGGTTTATTCTTTTTGGATCTACAATAAAATGGGGGAAATCATTAAAAGGAGAAAAAGAAGGCAAAAAGGTGAGATAGAAAATCCGCTGAACGCCATCGATCCCATAGAGATCCCTCTTCTTGAAAATGGAAAACACAAGAAAGCGGAGTAGTTGTTCATGAGGGTATATGAGTTTATTTGGTATTTTTTTGCTTACGGGATCCTGGGGTGGTGTGTGGAGGTCATGTATGCCACAGTCGTACAGAAGACATTTGTCAATCGCGGATTTTTAAACGGCCCTATCTGTCCCATCTATGGAGTGGGGGTTGCGGTGGTGCTGCTGTTTTTAGAACCACTGCGGACGAATCTTTTACTTTTATACATAGTGGGGACGGTTCTGGTGACTGTCATTGAAGGGATCACGGGCTATGTGCTGGACAAGCTGTTCCATCACAAGTGGTGGGATTATTCCAATCGTCCCTTCAATATCGGCGGATATGTCTGCCTTTTGTTTTCCCTGATCTGGGGAGTAGCACTGGTGGCGATCGTCCTGCTGATCCATCCGGTGATACAAAAAGGCGTTCAGTTAATCCCCACCACAGTAGGGCTGGTGTTGCTGGTACTGTTAACAGGTGCGCTGTTAGCCGACCTGTATGTGACGGTGGCGGGCATCCTGAAGCTGAATAAAAAGCTGGAAGCCATGGAAAAGATCGCGGCAGAATTGAAGGTGCTGTCCAATAAAGTAGGAGAAAGTCTTTCGGAAAATGTTCTGGATACGCTGGAAGTGCAAAAGGAAGGGAAGAAGAGACTGGAGGATGTGCAGGCTGAAGGAAGAAAGAAACTGGAAGAAATGCAGCTGGAGGGCAGAAAGAAGCTGGAGGATGCGCAGGCCGAGCTGCGGAAGCGCTACCAGGAGATGATGGATTACAGAAGCAAGGTGGGGAACCGTCTGCTGAAAGCTTTTCCGAAGATGCAGTCCAGAGAGCATCAGAGTATGTTGAACGAATTAAAAGAGTATGCCAGAAACAGGAAGTGGCATCGGTAGGAGCGGGATAGGCGAGATCTACAAAAACGGATTGAAATATGGGTTGTGGTGTGGCTTCTATGGCTGTATTTTGCTCGCATTTTTTTCCAAAGAAAAGATTTATAAGTATGCGGCTATCATTATGAATCTGACTGTCATTCTGCTTTGTACAGTCGGAGCTTTGATGGGTGGGATATACGGACTAGGGATCATTCTGCTTCATATGCTGATTCCGTTTTATTCAGCGATATTCTAACGCTGATCATACAAACAACCGCAAGTTTACCATGTCCGGAATAAATGAAACAGCAAATCATAATGGTTTGTTGTTTTTTTATTACTCGGAATGGAAATGAATAGAAGAGAAGAATAAGGGGGAAAAGCGTCAATCAATCAAAAAAGATATTTTACAAAACGTTTCCTGGGACACCTGTTGGGGCATTTCAAAAAAGAACAACCCCACATATAGAAAATACAAATAAATAAGCTGATATACAAAAAAAACCAATAAGCAAATGCATTGAAACGGTGGAGAGGGGTCAAAGAATCCAGTATAATGGAAGAAGTTCTCAGAGCGAGAAATTCAAGAAGACAAAACAGGAGGAGAGAGAATGAAAAAGAAGATCATCAGTCTGCTGCTGGCAGGAGCCCTTGTGTTTTCACAGGGAAGTCTGGTATTTGCAGCAGGAGGGGACGATACACCCCCGGAGAATGCAGGAGAGGTGCGTGCGATCGCCAGTCTTACGGATGTGCAGGAAAAGGAGCGAACGACGCTGTCTGATGAAAGAGTACAGGTGGTGTACACGGTTACCGGAACAAATCTTGGAGCCATCGGTGTAAAAGCAAGGATCAGTGCCAACGGCAGAGAGTTTACGCCGGAAGAATGCTCTATCCAGCAGACCGGAAGTGACACGGAGAAGACGGTGACGGTGGTGGTGCCTGAGAACACAGACATTTATGCGGCAAATTATGCCGTGCAGTTCTGGCCGACAGAGGACACCAGCGGGTACCGGGCGTTTCAGAAAACGATCAACTTGCCTGCGCCGTCGGTGGATGACAAGACCAAAGTAACGACCATTACCAGCGGCCTTCCGGTAGTTCCCAGTGCGGGAGGTAATGTGGATATTACCATCACGGGAGAAAAGCTAAAAGAAGGAACGGGAGTAGCTTTTGAGGCGCCGGACAAACTGGATATTACGGCGGATTCTCAGGAAGTTACCTTCTCTGCGTGGGAGGTGCGTCCCTCAAAAGTGGTGTTTACGGCGAAGCTTCCGGCCAATACAGAAGAGGCGGATAAAGTGTATACCATTACGGCAACGCCAAAGGATGGGGGAGAAGCAAAATCCGTTCAAATCACAGTAAAAGGTACAAATTCTGCCGTAGAAATCCCTAAATCCGTATTAACCGGTTTCGTGGATGTAGGTACCGGTAAAGAGACGGTGGAGATCACACATGAAGGCGGCCTTAGAAATCTGAGATTAAGAGGAGCAGATCTGGATAACAGTAACAACGGTCTGATGACCAGTGAGGCGCCCAACGGCGTTCAGATTTCTGCATCGGATGAGGCGGTGGAGCTGAGTGGATGGATGACGTCTGCAAAGTATGTAATGTTTGATGCTGTCTTTCCGGAAAACAAGACGGATCAGGACAAAACCTATATCATTACGGCAACGCCAAAGGCGGGGGGAGAGTCCAAGACGGTGACGGTGATAGTGAAAAAGGCGGAAAACGTGACACCGGAGCCGGTACTACTTCCGGTAATCACGAAGGTGGAGGTGGATCCGGCCAACGTAGAAGCAAAAGGAGGGCCGGTAGACTTTACGGTAACGGGAGAAAATCTGACGAAGGACAACTACACAGCGGCAGTGAAGGTATTTGAAGATGGAGCAGAAACTTCCGCAGTGGTAGTAAGCCCTATCAAGATCAACGTTGAAAATAACGGGACGAAGGGGAACGGAGTAATGGCGATTCCCGAAAATAAGACCAATAAGGAAAGGGAATATCGTCTGACCGTAACACCGACGATAGAAGGAGCGTCAGGGCAGACAGCAGTTGTCAAGCAGGCCAAAGGGGAAGGGACGGAGGAACCCATACCGGAACCGGCCAAGGCTGAGATTCAGAGAATGCAGGTAAAATCCGGCGCAGAGCTTCCGGCAGAGGGCGGATCGGCTGTTGTCAATATTTTGGGAACCGACCTGGACAGCCGGGAAGAAGAACATACCAATGAACCGGATGGAATTACAGTATCAGTGGATCCATCTGCAGAGATTGCCTATACGACAAAACAGACGAAGGTAGTGGCCACGTTGAGATTGCCTGCAAACGAGGCGAAAGAAGATAAGACCTATACCGTTACGGCAGTACCCAAAACAGGCGGAGAATCCAAACAGGTTACCATTGTAGTAAAAGGGAAGGAAGAGGTTACGCCTCAGCCGGTCGATGCTGTGATCACAAAAGTAACGGCAGACAAAACCCGTGTAAGTGCAAAGGGAGAGCGTGTAGACTTTACAGTGGAAGGAGAAAACCTGACAACGGAGAACTACACAAGGGAAGTGAAGGTCTTTGAGGACGGAGTAGAGAAAAAAGATCTGACAGCAAAGACAATCATGATTTCCGCTACAGAAGGCATGATAGCGATTCCTGAAAACAGGACAGAGAAAGAAAGAGAATATCGTCTGATCGTAACATCTGTGAAAGAAGGCGCAGAAGCAAAGACGGTATCTATCCTGCAGGATGGGTATGTAGAAGAAGTGACTACAGTAACGGGTGTAACGGTAAAATCCGGTGCAGAGCTTCCGGCAGAGGGCGGACAGGCAGTCCTGGAGATAGAAGGAACCGCTTTGGACAGCCTCGGGATCAGTCACTTCGATATGCCGGACAATATTACCATTAAGGCAGATCCCTCCGGAGAGCTGATACCTGACTTTATGACAACGGCCCAGAAGGTGACCATTACATTTGAATGCCCGAAAAATGATACGAAAGAAGATAAAACCTACACGATCACTGTGGCACCGAAAACAGGCGGGGAATCCAAACAGGCAACTATCGTGGTGAAGGCGAAAGAGGAAGCACAGGTTCCGGTGATCCGTGACGTAAAGACCTGCTGCAAAGAGGTAAAAGCAGAAGAAGACTTTATCATTGTGACGGCAGTGGGCGATCATCTGACAAAGGATAACTGGGACGCAGTGGTGGAAGTTTATGAGAAAGATACCGAAAATAAGGTGGACGGCGTTTCTGTAAAAGTAGAAAGACACGAGAAACCGGAGAAGGTGATCGTGCGTGTTCCGGCAAATACAACCGGAAAGGAACTGGAATATCGTATTACCGTAGCATTAAAGGCAGAGGGGGCGCAGACTTTCCTGCGTAAAGTGACACAGCCGAAAAAAGAAGAAGAAAAGGCCGGCTGGAGAGAAGACAGCGTTGGAAAATGGTACCGGTATGCGGATGGGACTTATCCAAAGGCGCAGATCGCGGAGATTGAAGGAGAAATGTACTACTTTAATGCCCAGGGATATCTGGAGTGCTGCCGCTGGGTACAGGCAGATGGCAACTGGTATTATCTGACTTCTGAAAGCAAGGCGCAGAAGGGCTGGGCAGGAATCGGAGGAAGCTGGTATTTCTTCGATAAAAAGACTGCTAAGATGCAGACCGGCTGGGTACAGGATGGAGATACCTGGTACTTCCTGGATGGAAGCGGAGCTATGAGGACCGGCTGGGTACAGACAGGAGGAAGCTGGTACTTCCTGGACGGAAGCGGAGCCATGAAGACCGGCTGGCTGCAGGACGGCGGAAAGTGGTATCTGCTGGCAGAAAACGGAGCGATGCGGATCGGCTGGGCCAAAGACGGAGATACCTGGTACTTCCTGGATGGAAGCGGAGCCATGCAGACCGGCTGGGTACAGGACAGTGGCAACTGGTATTTCCTAAACGGAAGCGGAGCCATGCAGACCGGTTGGGTACAGACGGGAGGAAGCTGGTATTTCCTGAATGAAAGCGGAGCCATGCAGACCGGCTGGCTGCAGCAGGGAAATACCTGGTACTATCTGAAAGCAGACGGCTCTATGGCAGCCGGCACCGTGATCAATGTAGGTGGGACCAACTATCGCTTTGCCGGAAGCGGAGCATGGATCGGATAAGGATTGAATAAGGATCCGATGATTCCCCGAAACTGACACGAAACTGATATAAAACATCAAAGAGACTTCTAAGGGCAGGTGGGAGCTTGCTTTTGGGAGTCTCTTTTGCATAATTTAATCAACCTTTGATGAGAAAAGGCTGTTTGGCATTCTTCCTTGCGTGAATTTGTGGATCTATGTTAGAATACTAGCCAAAGCTTTAGGACAGGAGGAAGTTGGAATGGGAATGACGATGACACAGAAAATCCTGGCAGCTCATGCGAGATTGGATCAGGTAGAAGCAGGTCAGTTGATAGAGGCAGAACTGGATGTGGTCATGGCCAATGATATCACGGGGCCAATGGCACTTCCGATTTTTAAGGAAATGGCACAGAAGGTATTTGACAAAGATAAGGTGGTAATGGTTCCGGATCATTTCACACCCAATAAAGATATTAAATCTGCAGAGAATTCCAAGGCTATCAGGGAGTTTGCAAGGCAGCAGGAACTGAAGTGGTTTTTTGAGCAGGGGAAATCAGGGGTAGAGCATGCGGTACTTCCGGAAGCAGGAGTGGTCACGGCGGGAGAGTGCATTATAGGAGCAGACTCACATACCTGTACCTATGGAGCGCTGGGGGCGTTTTCTACAGGCGTGGGAACGACAGATATCGCTACCGGTATGGCAACCGGAAGGCTTTGGTTCAAGGTGCCGTCGGCCATCCGGTGCGTTCTGACAGGGACGCTTCCCCCCTATGTCAGCGGGAAGGATGTGATCCTGCATCTCATTGGGAAAATAGGAGTGGACGGAGCGCTTTACAAGTCCATTGAGTTTGTGGGAGAGGGAGTCTCCCAGCTTTCCATGGCAGACCGGTTTACCATTGCTAACATGGCCATTGAGGCGGGGGCAAAAAACGGGATCTTTCCGGTAGACCGGGAGACGGAAGCGTATATGGCGGAGCATTCCAAGAAAGCGTACACCGTTTATGAGGCGGATGAGGACGCCGTTTATGACGAAGTGGTAGAAGTCTGTCTGGATCAGGTGCGTCCGACGGTGGCATTTCCACATCTGCCGGAAAATGCCAGAACGATTGACGAGGTAGAGGCGATGGATCCCATCTACATCCAGCAGGTGGTGATCGGCTCCTGTACCAATGGCAGGATCGAAGATATGAGGAAAGCAGCGGCGATCTTGAAGGGACGGACGGTACATCAGGATGTGAGAGTCATGGTCATTCCGGCTACCCAGAAGATCTACAAGCAGTGCATTCAGGAGGGACTGATGGATATTTTTGTAGATGCAGGCTGTGCAGTCAATACCCCCAGCTGCGGCCCCTGTATGGGCGGTCACATGGGGGTCATGGCGGCGGGAGAGCGCTGTGTTTCCACCACTAATCGGAACTTTGTGGGACGGATGGGACATGTGGAGTCCCTGATCTATCTGGCGTCGCCGGAAGTGGCGGCAGCCAGCGCAGTGTTTGGTTACATTGCAAATCCAGAGAAAGTAGGTGTATAACATGAAAGCGGCAGGACGTATTTTCAAATATGGAGACAACGTAGATACGGATGTGATCATTCCGGCAAGATATCTGAATTCCTTCGATGCGCAGGAGCTGGCAAGTCATGCCATGGCAGATATCGATCCGGAATTTGCGGGAAGCGTAAGGCCGGGAGATATGATCGTGGCCAACAAGAACTTTGGCTGCGGCTCTTCCAGGGAACACGCGCCTCTTTGCCTGAAAACAGCCGGAGTCAGCTGCATCATTGCGGAGACCTTTGCGCGGATTTTTTATAGAAACGCCATCAATATCGGACTCCCCATCATTGAGTGTCCGGAGGCGGCAAGAGGGATTGAAGCAGGAGATGAGGTAGAGGTAGACTTTGACAGTGGAAAGATCTATAATCGAACCAAGGGAACCAGCTTTCAGGGACAGCCGTTTCCTGCGTTTATGCAGAAGCTGATCCAGGCTGGCGGATTGGTGAACTACACCAACGGCAGGAAGCAGGAGATAAAGGAAGGACAGGATGGAAGAAAATAAGAAACAATTGTATTATAAAAGTACGAGAGGGGACAGAGAGAAGGTAACGGCGTCTCAGGCGATCCTGAGAGGACTGGCTCCGGACGGCGGCCTGTATGTTCCGGAAGAGATCCCGCCCCTCCCATACACCATGGAACAATTTGGAAAAATGGATTATCAGGAGACTGCCTATGCGGTCCTGAGAGCTTTTCTGACAGATTTTACGGAGGAAGAGCTAAGAGGCTGTGTGGAAAAAGCCTATGATGACAAATTTGATACTTCGCAGATCGCTCCTCTGGTCAAGATAGGAAAGGAGTATTACCTGGAACTGTTCCACGGAGCAACGATCGCATTCAAAGATATGGCTCTGTCGATCCTTCCGCATTTGATGACAGTGTCGGCGGAAAAACAGCAGGTGGAAGAAGAGATCCTGATCCTGGCGGCAACCTCAGGAGATACCGGAAAAGCTGCCATGGCTGGCTTTGCAGACGTGGAAGGGACGCGGATCATCGTGTTTTACCCCAAAAACGGAGTCAGCAAAGTGCAGGAGCTGCAGATGGTCACGCAGAAGGGTGCAAATGTGGATGTAGTGGCGCTTCACGGGAATTTTGACCATGCACAAAGCGGAGTCAAGGCACTGTTTGAGGATCGGAGAATGGCGGAAGAACTAAAGAAAAAGGGGTACCGTTTTTCTTCGGCCAACTCCATCAATATCGGAAGACTGCTTCCTCAGGTAGTATACTATGTGTACGCCTGTGCGAAGCTGTTGGAAAATCAGGAGATACAACCCGGGGAGACGTTGGATGTGGTAGTTCCCACAGGGAACTTCGGGAATATCCTGGCAGCCTACTATGCGAAGTGGATGGGAGCGCCGATTGGCAGACTGATCTGTGCTTCTAATGAAAATAAGGTGCTGTATGATTTCTTTGAAACCGGCTGCTATGATAAAAACAGGGAGTTTATCCTGACGACCTCGCCTTCTATGGACATCCTGATCTCCAGCAATCTGGAAAGGCTGCTGTATCATGCTTCTTTGGAAGATGCAGAGGCGGTGAGGGCGTGTATGGAGGAGCTGAAAGAAAAGGGTTCCTATAGGATCTCGGATACGATGCGCAAAAACCTGCGGGAGTTTCAGGGCGGGTATGCCACAGAAGAGGAAACCGCCGCGGAGATCCGCAGAGTGTATGAGGCGACAGGCTATGTTATGGATACCCATACGGCTGTTGCTTCCGCTGTATGTGGACGGTATCGGGAAGAGGAACAAAGCCCCTGCCTGATCGCATCGACTGCCAGCCCGTATAAATTTGTAAAAAGTGTCCTGGCGGCATTGGGAAAAGAGGAGAAGGGGGATGAACTGTCTCTGCTGCACCAGCTGGAGAAGGTTTCAAGGACGGCCATGCCGAAGGCGGTCAAGGAGATTCTGGAGGCAACGGTGCTGCATACGATGGAATGTGACCGGGATGAAATGAAAGAAACGGTAAGAAAGATCCTGGAAGCGTAGGGATCGGCTAAAATGAGAGGATGGAAAGCAGAAAGATGAAAGAATTGTACGGAATATTGGCGGTAGCCTGCAGCGCTTACTGGATGGTCAGCTTTTACAATATGAAATTTAAGGGAAGGATCAGCCACAGTATCCTGCTGCCCAAAGGCACAAATCCTGACAATTGCAGAAACAAAGAGCAGTACATCAAGGAAATGCTGCTGCCCATGGGAGGGATGGGAGTGCTTTTACTGGTGTATGGGGCAGTGGAACTGTTTCACGCATTTACAGGGCAGGGAGGCAGGCTTTTAGGAGTCATGCTGGTCCTTTGCATGGTGGGCCTTGGAGCGTTTACCATCTGCCTGGGAAAAACGAACCGAAAATATTTTTAGACGGATCCGGGGAGATGACGAAGCAAAGAAGTTTTACGGCGGGAAATGACAGGGTCGGACGAGCGTATAGAAAAGAATAAACATAAAAATGCAGGATTGGAATGAAAATCCTGCATTTTTTATGTTTTAGAGGAAAAACGAAACGCAGAAACTGAATAATAGAAGAGAAAAACCTTCAAAAATATTGTTAAATTTTTGATAAATCGTTGACTTTTCCGGAGAAAAGTGGCATAATGAAAAAAATTTTGAACTTTGAAGGAGGAAGGTCTATGGCTACAAAAGCGTATTATCCAATCAGCGAGATCGGTGCGGGGAAGACTGGGTTTTCCAAAACCCGTTCTATCATCGAGGCTGCGTTTTATGGAAACAATGTGGTGAAAGTGGAGACACTGAAGGAGGCATATGAGCTGGCGAAAAATTCGCCGGGTACGATCGTTACGGATATGCCGGTATATAGAGGAGAAGAGTTCGGTCTGGATCGGGACGCCAAGGTATTGTTGTTTAACGACGGCGCTATTACCGGCCGTTATGCTGCGGCAAGAAGGATCGCAGGAGAACCGGGAGTGGACTGCGAGGCGTTGGACAAAGTGGCAATGGATGCGATCTATACCTCCCGCTGGAAGACGATGTACCATGCAACGGTATACGCAGGCCTGGATCCCGAATTTATGGTAAGAGTTCATCTTCTGATCCCGGAGGGAGAAGAAAACATCATGTATTCCTGGATGCTGAACTTCCAGTATATGTCCGATGAGTACGTGAAGATGTACAAAGAATCCAAGCTGATCGGAGATGGAAAAGAGCCGGATATTTATATTTTCTCAGACCCGCAGTGGACGCCGGAGGAGAATCCGGGAGTGAGCTTTGACTGTTTGAGCGACCCCAAGACCCTGTGCTACTTTAACACGGATCAAAACTGTGCATGTATCCTGGGAATGCGTTACTTTGGAGAGCACAAGAAGGGAACCCTTACCATGGTATGGGCCATCGCCAACAGAAACGGATATGCTTCCTGTCACGGCGGACAGAAAGAGTATCTGCTGGCAGACGGATCCAAGTTTGTAGCTTCTGTTTACGGACTGTCCGGATCCGGAAAATCCACTCTGACCCATGCAAAGCACGGTGGAAAATATGAGATCAAGGTGCTGCATGACGATGCATTTATCATCAATACAGATACCTGTGCTTCCATCGCCATTGAGCCGACCTACTTTGACAAAACCTCCGACTATCCTACGGGATGCCCGGATAATCAATACCTTCTGACTGCGCAGAACTGTTCGGCAACGCTGGACGAGGACGGAAAGGTGCAGCTGGTTACAGAAGATATCCGTAACGGAAACGGACGTGCCATCAAGTCCAAGCTGTGGTCTCCGAACCGTGTGGACAAGATCGAAGCTCCGGTCAATGCGATCTTCTGGATCATGAAGGATCCTACGATCCCGCCGGTAGTGAAATTAAAAGGAGCAGCGCTGGCGTCTGTCATGGGAGCAACACTGGCAACCAAGCGTTCTTCCGCAGAGCGTCTGGCGCCGGGAGTAGATCCCAATAAGCTGGTGGTGGTGCCTTATGCGAATCCTTTCCGGACATATCCGCTGGTCAATGACTATGAGAAATTTAAAAAACTGGTAGAGGAAAAGCAGGTAGACTGCTACATTATCAATACAGGAGACTTCATGGGCAAAAAGGTAAAACCGGCAGACACGCTGGGAATCCTGGAGGCGATCGTGGAAAAGAAGGCAGAGTTCAAACAGTGGGGCCCCTTCTCCGACATTGAGATCATGGACTGGGAAGGATTTGTTCCGGATCTGAAAGATGCATCCTACAAGGAGCAGTTGAAAGCGCGGATGCAGGATCGTGTCAATGAAGTAGAGCGTTTTGCAGAAGCAAAAGGCGGCTATGACAAGCTCCCGCAGGAAGCAGTGGAGGCACTGAAAAAACTGGTGGAAGAACTGGCTTAATTTGACCTGCCGGTGGCCGACCTGTAAAAGGCTTGTCAAATTTGTAAAAATATTATATACTGAGAGTACGAACCTGGGGTGCGCGATACTCCTGTTATTTTGAACCTACATTACTTTAAACGGGACTCTTATATCTCTGTAATATGTCAGGCCTCCGATTTTGCAGTGGAAGACAGAAAATCAGATGCGGACACCCACCTGGCGCCAGCTAGGAGTCAAAATACAGGAACCGGCATTTCGGGATACAAACAAGAAAAAGACAGTCGTTTGGCTGTCTTTTCCTATGAGGAGAAGACGGGAGAGGAGAACAGACATGAAGGTATGGAACAGGCTGCTGGAAAAGTTGGATGGGATCGCCCGGGAAATTGCAGACAATCATGTGGGAGCTTATGCCGCGCAGTCTGCCTATTTTTTTATGCTGTGTCTGATCCCTATTTTACTGCTGATGATCACGATGGTGCAGTATACGCCGGTAACTAAAGCGGACGTGATGACGGCGGCCATGCAGGTGTTTCCCAGCTCCGTCCACACGATGATCACTTCTATCATCAATCAGGTATACAACCGTTCCAGAGCCATCATCCCTTTGACGGTGCTGGTAGCGTTGTGGTCGGCGGGCAAGGGAGTCATGGCCATGGCAACAGGGCTGAACGGGGTCTATCGGTGCCGGGAAACCAGGAATTATGTGGTGATCCGGATCCGCTCTACCATCTATACGATTTTTTTCCTGCTGGTCATTATCTCCCTTCTGGTACTGGGAGTATTTGGAAATCTTTTGCAGATGGTGGTACAGGAGCATGTACCGGTCATGGAACGGATGGCAACGAAGTGGATCCAACTGAGAGAAGTGATTACATTTCCGGTGCTGATCCTGTTTATTCTTATGATCTACAAATTTTTACCCAATAAAAAGCACAGGATCCGGGAACAGATCGTAGGAGCCTTTGCGGCAGCCACAGGCTGGATGGCAGTGTCCTGGGTGTTTTCCATGTATCTGGACATTTTTAAAGGGTTTTCAGATATGTACGGAAGCCTGGCAACGATCGTTCTGATCATGCTCTGGATGTATTTCTGTATGTATTGCGTGTTGCTGGGCGGAAATCTGAACCGGGTGCTGCAGGAGAGAAAGGGAAAAGAGAAGGACGCTTCCGCCCAGGGGGAATAAAACGCTCATGTAGCAGAGGAAACCTGTCCGGAGAGGGAATGACTTCTTCGAAAAAAAGGGAAAATGAGTACCCGAAAGAGAGTCCCGAAGGAGAGGAAAATCCGGCTTGACAGAAAAAGACTTTGTGGTACAATGAGTAGGAATCATAAAAGGCAAAGACGGTGTTAGTAGAGAATCATTTTCCGACAGAGAGAAGGAACCATTGGCTGGAAGTTCCTTTCGGTTCAGATGATGATCCAAGTTCCCACCTGAGCCGCATCTCCGAACCGATACAGTAAGAGATGACGCAGACTGCACGTTACGCAGATTGGAGTGTCCGCAGATAGTTGCGGGAATCAGGGTGGTATCGCGGGTGAGCCTCGTCCCTTTTCAGGGATGGGGATTTTTTGTTTTATAGAAAAGTACATCCTGTGAAATAAAGACTGATAGCAAGGAAAATGGGAGAAAACGGGGAGAACCCTAATTCATGGAAAGTGGAAGGAAGGAAACATTATGAAAGAAATGCTGGAACAGATCAGAGAGGATGCAATGAGGATGATCGAGGCGGCGGATGTGCCGGGTACCTTAAATGACGCCAAGGTAAGATTTTTGGGAAAAAAGGGAAAATTGACGACGGTGCTGAAAGGCATGAAGGACGTGCCGCCGGAGGAGAGACCGCAGGTGGGTCAGATGATCAACGAAGTGCGGGAGGAGATCGAGGCATTTCTGGAAGAAACAAAGAAAAAAATGGATAAGGTTATGCTGGAGGAGAAGCTGAGACAGGAAGTGATCGACGTTACCCTGCCGTCCAAAAAGCAGCAGATCGGCCACCGTCATCCCAACATGATCGCCTTGGAAGAGGTGGAGCGGATCTTTGTGGGAATGGGCTATGAAGTGGTAGAAGGCCCGGAAATAGAGTATGACCTGTACAATTTTGAAAAGCTGAATATTGAGGCAGATCATCCGGCAAAGGATGAGCAGGACACCTTTTATATCACAAAGGATATCGTTTTGCGAACCCAGACTTCTCCGGTACAGGCTCGCGTGATGGAAAAAGAGAAGCCGCCGATTCGTATTATCGCACCGGGAAGAGTGTTCCGCTCCGATGAGGTGGACGCTACCCATTCTCCTTCCTTCCATCAGATCGAAGGACTGGTGATCGACAAACAGATCTCCTTTTCCGATCTCAAGGGAACGCTGGAAGTCTTTGCAAAAGAGCTGTTTGGGGAGGACACAAAGACCAAATTCCGCCCCCACCATTTCCCGTTTACAGAGCCAAGCGCAGAGGTGGACGTGACCTGCTTCAAATGTAAGGGGAAGGGGTGCCGCTTCTGTAAAGGGACAGGCTGGATTGAAATTTTAGGGTGTGGAATGGTACACCCCAGAGTGCTGGAAATGTGCGGAATTGATCCGGAGGAATATACAGGATTTGCTTTTGGTGTGGGGCTGGAGCGGATCGCACTGTTGAAATATGAGATTGATGATATGCGTCTGCTCTATGAAAATGACGTAAGATTTTTGAAGCAGTTTTAAACAGGACAGCCGGCCGGGCAGGGAAACAGGGTTGCCGTCAGACAAAAGGCGGCTCCCGGCCGACCGGGCCAAAAAGTAAAGAAACAGACCAGAAAAGAGGAGGATCAAAATGAATACATCATTATCATGGATAAAAGCATATGTGCCGGACCTTGCTGTAACGGCACAGGAATATACGGATGCAATGACACTTTCAGGGACAAAGGTAGAAGGATACCGGCAGATGGATGCGCATCTGGAGAAGATCGTAGTAGGAGAGATTCTGTCTATTGAAAAACATCCCGACGCCGACAAGCTGATAGTATGTCAGGTCAATGTGGGAGAGCAGACCGTCCAGATCGTAACAGGGGCGGACAACGTGAGAGAAGGCCATAAGGTTCCGGTAGTTCTGGACGGAGGTTCAGTGGCGGCAGGACATCAAAAAGGGGCGGAATCAAATGGAATCCGGATCAAAAAAGGAAAACTGAGAGGCGTAGAAAGCTTCGGGATGATGTGCTCCATCGAGGAGCTGGGAGCAACCAGGGAAATGTATCCGGAAGCTCCGGAAAACGGGATCTATATTTTCCCGGAGGATGCCAAAGCGGGAGAGGACGCAGTGGAGCTGCTGGGCCTTCGGGACGTGGTGTTTGAGTATGAAGTGACTTCCAACCGTGTGGATTGCTTCAGTGTGACCGGGATCGCAAGAGAGGCGGCGGCTACTTTTGGATGCAGCTTTTGTCCGCCGCAGGTGACGCCCACCGGAAATGAAGAAGATGCAAACGAGTATATTACGGTGGAGGTCAGGGAAGAGGAGCTGTGTCCCAGATATTGCGCCAGAGTGGTAAAGAATGTAAAAATAGGGCCTTCTCCGGTTTGGATGCAAAGAAGGCTGGCGTCAGTGGGGATCCGCCCCATCAACAATCTGGTGGATGTTACCAATTACGTGATGGAAGAGTACGGACAGCCGATGCATTCCTATGATCTGGATACCATTGCAGGAAGAAGGATCGTGGTAAGAAGGGCAGAGGAAGGAGAAACGTTTGTGACCCTGGACGGGCAGGAAAGAAAGTTGGATCCTTCCGTTCTGATGATCTGTGACGGAGAAAAATCCATTGGGATCGCAGGGATCATGGGAGGGGAAAATTCCATGATCACGGAGAACGTACAGACTGTTCTGCTGGAGGCAGCCAATTTTAATGGAACCAATATCCGGAAATCCGGAAAAAAAGTAGGACTTCGGACAGATGCGTCCGGAAAATTTGAAAAGGGATTGGATCCCAATAACGCCATGGCAGCCATGGATCGTGCCTGCCAGCTTCTGGAAGAGATGGGAGCAGGAGAAGTGGTGGGAGGCGCCGTGGATGTTTATCCCCGGAAAAGAGAAGAAGTCCGGGTTCCTTTCCGGCCTGACAGCATTAACCGGCTGCTGGGAACTTCCCTGACCAGGGAAGAAATGCTGGCTTATCTGGAAAGAGTGGAACTGCGCCTGGATTCGGAAACGGAAGAGATCGTAGCGCCTACCTTCCGCCAGGATATCCTGCGCAGCGCCGATGTGGCAGAGGAGGTAGCAAGGTTCTTTGGGTATGACAATATTCCCATCACCCTCCCAAGAGGAGAGGCGACGACAGGCAAGCTTCCGTTTAAGCTGCGGATCGAGCAGATTGCACGGGATATGGCAGAGTACTGCGGCTTCCATCAGGGAATGTGCTATTCTTTTGAAAGTCCCAAGGTATTTGACCGGTTAAGGCTGGAAAAGGATGATGCGGGGAGAAGAGCAGTGGAGATCTTAAATCCGCTGGGAGAGGATTACAGCATTATGAGAACCCTTCCGCTAAATGGGATGCTGACCTCTCTGGCAACCAATTATAACCGCAGAAACAAGGATGTTCGCCTGTATGAACTGGGAAATATCTATCTGCCGAAAGAACTTCCCCTGACAGAACTGCCGGAGGAACGGATGCAGTTTACCCTGGGTATGTACGGGGAGGGAGATTTTTACACGATGAAAGGTGTGGTGGAAGAATTTTTGGAGAAGGTGGGATTGGATCAAAAGCTTTCCTTCCAGCCGGAGGCCGGAAAACCCTTCCTTCATCCGGGACGGCAGGCAAAGCTGCTATACCGGGAAAGAGAACTGGGATATCTGGGAGAGGTACATCCGGAGGTGGCAGAAACCTATGGCATCGGGACGAGAGCGTATGTGGCGGTCCTGGATATGCCAGAGGTGGTAAAAGAGGCAACCTTTGAGCGAAAATATACCGGTATTGCAAGATTTCCGGCGATGACCAGGGATATCAGTATCCTGGTACCCAAGAAGATACTGGCAGGAGAGATCGAAGAGATCATAGAAAAGCAGGGAGGAAGGTACCTGGAGAGCTACCACCTGTTTGACCTGTATGAGGGATCTCAGATCAAGCCGGGCTGCAAGTCTCTGGCCTACTCCATTACCTTCCGGGCAAAGGATAAGACACTGGAAGAGGCGGAAGTATCGGCAGCAATGGAGAAGATCCTGAGACGGCTGGAAGAAATTGGCGTGGAACTGCGAAAATAGCTGCTGCAAAGCGGCAGAAGAGACGGCCAAAAGCGACGTCAAAGCCGCCTGAGAAGGCTTGCAGCGCTTGCGACAAAGCGGCGCAGAGAATCGCTGTCAAGCTGCAGGAAACCGGTGAGAGAAGAGATGGCGTCGATGTAAAAAGAAGAAAGAAAAATAAGCAGGAGAAACAATACAGATCAAAGAGGAGGCTCTATGAAGCGTCAGGACTTTTATTATGAATTACCGGAACGGCTTATTGCACAGGATCCCCTGAAGAACCGCTCGGATTCCAGGCTTTTGGTGCTGGACAAAAAGACGGGGGAGACTTCTCACAAAAAATTTCCGGATCTTTTATCCTATCTGGAGGCAGGCGACTGTCTGGTGATCAACGATACGAAGGTGATTCCGGCAAGGCTGCTGGGACAGAAAAAAGGGACAGGAGGGCACGTAGAGGTTCTGCTGTTAAAAAGAAAATCCAAAGACGTCTGGGAGGTTCTGGTAAAACCGGGGAAAAAGGCCAGACCGGGAGCAGTGATCGAGTTTGGCGGAAATCTGTTGACGGGAGAGATCATCGACGTGGCAGAAGAGGGCAACCGGCTGATCCGATTTTCCTTTGAGGGGATTTTTGAGGAAGTGCTGGATCAGCTGGGAGAAATGCCCCTGCCGCCCTATATCACGCACAAGCTGGAGGACAAAAACCGCTATCAGACGGTATATGCCAGACATACCGGTTCGGCAGCCGCACCTACGGCGGGTCTGCATTTTACTCCTGAGCTTTTGGAAAAAATCAGGGAAAAGAACGTAACCATTGCCAGGGTAACGCTTCATGTGGGACTGGGAACCTTCCGGCCGGTAAAAGTAGACAATATTCTGGAACATCACATGCATGCGGAAACATATGAGATCAGCCGGGAGGCTGCACAGGCCATCAACGAAGCCAAGGAAAGAGGCGGCAGGGTGATCTGTGTGGGAACCACCAGCTGCAGGACCATAGAATCGGCGGCAGAAGGAGGAAAGGTCCGACCGGGAAAGGGAGAGACAGATATTTTCATTTATCCCGGATACACCTTTCAGGTATTGGATGGGCTGGTGACAAATTTTCATCTGCCGGAATCCACTTTGATCATGCTGATCTCGGCGCTGGCAGGAAAAGACCAGGTACTTCGGGCGTATCAGGAGGCTGTCAGGGAGGAATATCGGTTCTTTTCCTTTGGAGACGCCATGCTGATCGTTTAGGAAAAAAGTACAAGAGAAATGAAAAAGACGGCAGATTGACAAAAATCTGCTGTTTTTTTGTCAATTTCCTGTGAAATTTTCTTCTCAAAAAGCGGGAGTATGGTATAATGGACGAAGAAAATGTAAAAGCAGGGGACGATAAAGGAAAACCTCTGCAGGAAGTCAGGGAGGAGACAAAATGAGTGTGGAAACAAAAGACTTAATGTGGGCGCTGGTGAAAGAAAAATCAGAAAAGGGCCTTTGGATGAAACAGGTTCCGGTGCCGGAAGTCAAGGAAAACGACGTCAAGATCAAGATCAGAAAAACGGCTATCTGTGGGACGGACGTACATATTTATGAGTGGAATGAGTGGGCGCAGAATACCATCCCCATCGGAATGACAGTCGGTCATGAGTATGTGGGAGAAGTGGTGGAAGTAGGAAGCGCAGTCAGAGGATTTAAACCGGGAGATCTGGTATCGGGAGAAGGACATATCACCTGTGGCAAATGTCGGAACTGCCTGGAGGGGCACAAGGAAAACTGCCGCAGCGCAAAGGGAGTGGGAGTCAACCGGAACGGGGCTTTTGCGGAATATCTGGTGATTCCGTCCTGTAACGTCTGGCCGTGCAACCCCAACGTTCCGGAGGAAATGTATGCGATTTTCGATCCCTTCGGCAATGCCACCCATACGGCGCTGTCCTATGATATGCTGGGAGAAGACGTACTTGTGGCCGGAGCGGGTCCCATTGGCTGTATGGCGGCTGCTATTGCAAAGTTTTCCGGAGCAAGGCATGTCGTGGTAACAGATCTGAATCCTTACCGTCTGGATCTGGCTAAGAAGCTGGGCGCTACCAGAACGGTAAATCTGAAAGAAGAAAAGCTGCAGGACGTTATGAAAGAGATCGGTATGCAGGAAGGGTTTGATGTGGGATTGGAAATGTCCGGATCCCAGGCAGGATTAAACGACATGATCCACAACATGAAGCATGGCGGAAACATTGCACTTCTGGGATTGCAGCGGACAGATGCAGTGGTGGATCTGGAGACGGTGATCTTTAACGGACTGAATATCCGCGGAATCTATGGAAGAAAGGTGTGGGATACCTGGTACAAGATGTCTACGATGATCCAGGCAGGACTGGATATACACGAGATCATTACCCACAGATTTGACGTGCGGGACTATGAAAAAGGATTTGCAGCAATGATCTCCGGACAGTCCGGGAAGGTAGTGCTGGACTGGACACATCTGCATGACTAAGGAGAAAGAAAAGAGAGGAAGACAAATCATGGCAAATAAGGCAGAAATATTAAATCTTTATGCAAAGACGGTAGAAGAGATCAAAGAAGCAGGACTGTTTAAGGGAGAGGCGCCTTTTGTATCTCCGCAGGGCTCCCGCGTACGGATGGAGGACGGAAGGGAACTGCTTTGTATGTGCGCCAACAATTATCTGGGACTGGGGAACAATGCCAGACTGATCGAGGCGGCGAAGCGTACCTATGACGAGAAGGGGTACGGCGTAGCTTCCGTGCGCTTTATCTGTGGGACACAGGATATCCACAAGACACTGGAAAGACGGATGTCAGAGTTTTTGGGAACAGAAGATACCATCTTGTATTCTTCCTGTTTTGACGCAAACGGAGGTCTGTTTGAAACCCTTCTGACGGCGGAGGATGCGGTGATCAGCGACGAGCTGAACCATGCTTCCATCATTGACGGGGTCCGTCTGTGCAAGGCAAAGCGTTTTCGCTATAAGAACAACGACATGGCAGATCTGGAAGAGAAGCTGAAGGAAGCAGATGCGGCAGGGGCAAGGATCAAGCTGATCGCTACCGACGGAGTCTTCTCCATGGACGGGATCATCTGTAACCTGAAAGGAGTCTGCGACCTGGCGGATAAGTATGACGCGCTGGTGATGGTAGACGACAGCCACGCGGTAGGATTTGTAGGAAAGACGGGTAGAGGAACGCCGGAATACTGCGGCGTGCAGGACAGAGTGGATATTATTACCGGAACCCTTGGGAAAGCGCTGGGAGGAGCGTCAGGCGGATATACGTCAGGCAGGAAGGAGATCATTGATCTTCTCCGCCAGAGAAGCCGTCCATATCTATTCTCCAATTCTTTGGCTCCGGCCATTGCGGGAGCCAGCATTGAGCTTCTGGATATGCTGGAAGAAAGCACCTCTCTCAGGGATCATCTGGAAGAGGTTACAAAATATTACAGAGAGGAACTGGAAAAGAACGGGTTCGATATTATCAAGGGAACGCACCCCTGTGTGCCTGTCATGATTTATGATGAAAAGACGGCGGCAGAATTTGCTAAACGAATGATGGAAAAGGGAGTGTATGTAGTGGCATTCTCATATCCGGTCGTTCCGAAGGGGAAGGCAAGGATCCGTACCCAGGTGTGCGCAAGCCACACGAAGGAGGACATCGACTTTATCCTGAAGTGCTTTATGGAGGTTTGGGAAGAGATGAAGGCAGCTTCCCTGTAATGGCAGACGTTGCATCTGCCCTCTCATGCAGGACAGAGGGAGAGATCGGCGCTGCAGTCGGGAACGCAGAAATAAGAGGATAGAAACGGACTTAAAATCAGGGATTCCCAGTGAATAGACCAGAATTGGCAATTCGCAGGAGTCCCTTTTTTGCTCTGCCAAAGAAAAGTCAAAAGATTGACAAAAAATAATTATATATTTTAATCAATGAAGAACACAGCAAAGTTGAAGCTTGAAATGGAAGAGAAGTTAGCCGGAAAATGTATCCCTACTACTTATTACTGAGTAGAGAAAGGAAAAAAGGAGGAAGAAGCAAGTGGGAAAGAGATGTATGCATGCAGGGCTGATTTTGATGCTTGTGGTGTTTTTGGCAGGCAATAGCTCTGCATCGGAAGAAGAGATTTACGAAAGTAGAATATTGCCACAAGGTTTTGATGAGACGGTTACGTTTGGAGAAGTTGAGGCAGAGATATTACAGTTGATTCAGGAGAGACATTTAAATATTCCGCTACATTCCAAAGCGTATGTAGATTTTATGTATGCTATTTTGTATAACGAAGTGCCGGCCATTTCCGATGAAGTTTCTGAATATTTCGCGGCATATGCAGCGGTGTATGTGACAGAATACCAGCGGAGAGAAGTAGAAAGCCCGGGAGAGACAGGAGATACAGAAAGTATAGGAATGGATCTGGATGGTACCATACAGGAAGAAAGACTGAGAAACCAGGAGAAGTTTCGAAAATTAGAAGAAGGAGCAAATCAGAACAGCATATTACGGGCAGAGGGGTATAATGTGTCTGCAGCGCAGGATTATGCAAAAGATTTGCGTTAACGAGAAATCTGGCTTATTTTGCTTATGAGTACGATTGTACAAATTTTGCATCACAGATTGTTCATTGGGCAGGAATGACTCCGATTAGAACTCAATGGCAATGGAATGGAACGGAGCAGGCACGTAGATGTTGGAATGTAGCACATGATTTTATAGAGTATTGGACACTGGAAAGAGGATATAATGGGGGAGCTTACCTAACGAAAGCGGATGCGAAAAGACACGCATTGCCGGGAGATCTTATAGGCTACATGGATAAAAAGGACTATAAGATTTGGCATGTGACTTTTGCACAGAGTAAATCAAACGGAAAAATTTATGTTTCACAGCATACGGGGGATCGATACAACGAAGACTGGGATGGTATTGATATTAATAATAGTACCTGCATTATTGTTCGATTTTAAGAGGAGATATGGAGAAAAAATTAAAAAGAATGCTACTGCTTTTTTCTGTTTTGGCGATATTGGTATGGTTGGGAGTGAAGCTGTCAAAGCCAATCGCCTTTACCGAAAAAAGCGGGTTTGTGGACATCCAAAAAGTAAAGATATTTGATGGACACTATGATCTAAGCAACACCAAGCATCGGCATGGTGGAGAGGCGAAATACCTTTACCTTTTATACTTGGGAAACCAGGAAGTAAAAATCAGTCGTAATGGACAAAAGATCCTCTTGGAAAAGAAGCTGGGCCATCTTTACAAATGGAGAGCGAAAGAGAGGGATTATGAGCTGGAGATCGGGGAAGACAAATATTATATCCTCTATGTCTGCAATTAGAAAAATAAAAGGAAATTCCGGCTTGCCACTGCCGGAAAAAGTCCCTCGGATATCCTTTTGGGAGGCGGTCCGGGGGACTTTTATGTATTCTGCCGAAAAGCTTGACGAAAATAGGCAAAAACAGTAAAATGTTATGTGCAACTTAGAAAATTTTGTTTAGGAGGTCATGAAACATGGCAAAATGGGTGTATATGTTTACAGAAGGTGACGCAACAATGAGGAACCTTCTTGGCGGAAAGGGTGCGAACCTTGCGGAAATGACAAAGCTTGGTCTTCCGGTGCCTCAGGGATTTACTGTGACAACAGAAGCTTGTACACAGTACTATGAGGACGGTCGCATGATCAATCAGGAGATCATGGATCAGATCATGGAAGCGATCGTGAAGATGGAAGCTATCACAGAGAAGAAGTTCGGGGATAAAGAAAATCCGCTTCTTGTATCTGTTCGTTCCGGAGCAAGAGCTTCCATGCCTGGTATGATGGATACGATTTTGAACCTGGGACTCAACGAGGAAGTGGTAAAGGTACTGGCTGAGAAGTCCGGTAATCCGCGTTGGGCATGGGATTGCTACAGAAGATTTATTCAGATGTACTCCGACGTTGTTATGGAAGTCGGCAAAAAATACTTTGAAGAACTCATCGATGAGATGAAGGAGAAAAAAGGCGTAAAAGAGGACGTGGATCTGACCGCAGAAGATCTGCAGGTACTGGCAGAGCAGTTCAAGGCAGAATACAAGTCCAAGATCGGTTCTGATTTCCCGACAGATCCCAAGGAGCAGCTGATGGGAGCGATCCAGGCAGTATTCCGTTCCTGGGACAATCCGAGAGCAAACATCTACCGTCGTGACAATGATATCCCGTACTCCTGGGGAACGGCGGTAAACGTTCAGATGATGGCATTTGGTAACATGGGAGATACTTCCGGTACCGGTGTTGCATTCACACGTGATCCTGCTACCGGAGAGAAGGCGCTGATGGGCGAGTTCCTGATGAACGCACAGGGAGAAGACGTGGTTGCCGGTGTTCGTACTCCACAGAAGATCGCAGGTCTCAAGGAGATCATGCCGGAAGTATACGAGCAGTTTATCGGTATCTGCAACAAGCTGGAAGATCACTACAGAGATATGCAGGATATGGAGTTTACCATCGAAGATAAAAAGCTTTACATGCTACAGACACGTAATGGTAAGAGAACGGCTCAGGCTGCTTTGAAGATCGCGTGTGACCTGGTAGACGAAGGTATGATCACAGAGGAAAAAGCGGTAGCCATGATCGAGCCGAGAAACCTGGATACACTGCTGCATCCGCAGTTTGACGCAGCAGAGCTGAAAAAAGCAACTCCGATCGGAAAGGCGCTGGGAGCATCTCCGGGAGCTGCTTGCGGTAAGGTGGTATTTACAGCAGACGACGCCAAAGAGTGGGATCTGAAGGGCGAGAAGGTGATCCTGGTTCGTCTGGAGACATCTCCGGAAGACATCGAAGGAATGAAGGCAGCTCAGGGTATCCTGACAGTCCGCGGTGGTATGACTTCTCATGCAGCCGTAGTGGCACGTGGAATGGGAACCTGCTGTGTGTCCGGATGCGGAGATATCGTGATGGACGAGGCAAACAAGAAGTTCACACTGGGCGGCAAAGAATACAAAGAGGGAGACTTTATCTCTCTGGATGGTTCTACCGGAAATATCTATGAGGGCATCATTGCTACAGTAGACGCACAGATCGCAGGCGAGTTCGGACGTATCATGACATGGGCAGACAAGTACAGAACCATGAAAGTTCGTACAAATGCAGATACTCCGGAGGACGCAAGAAAGGCAAGAGAGTTGGGAGCAGAAGGAATCGGACTTTGCCGTACAGAGCATATGTTCTTTGAGGGCAACAGAATCGACGCATTCCGTGAGATGATCTGTTCTGAGACACTGGAAGAAAGAGAAGCAGCGCTGGAGAAGATCCTTCCGGAGCAGCAGGGAGACTTTGAAGCACTTTACGAGGCACTGGAAGGCAATCCGGTAACCATCCGTTTCCTGGATCCTCCGCTTCATGAGTTCGTACCGACTTCTGAGGAAGATATCAAGAAGCTGGCTGATGCACAGGGCAAGACTGTTGCACAGATCAAGGCGATCATTGACTCTCTCCATGAGTTCAACCCGATGATGGGACATCGTGGATGCCGTCTGGCAGTTACCTATCCGGAAATCGCAAAAATGCAGACAAAAGCAGTGATCCGTGCAGCGATCAATGTGAAAAAGGCTCATCCGGAATGGAATATCTGCCCGGAGATCATGATCCCGTTGGTAGGAGAAGTGAAAGAGCTGAAATATGTGAAGAAATTTGTGGTAGAGACAGCAGACGCTGAGATCGCAGCGGCAGGCGTAGAGCTGAAGTACGAAGTGGGAACCATGATCGAGATCCCAAGAGCTGCCCTGACAGCAGATGAGATCGCAAAAGAAGCAGACTTCTTCTGCTTCGGTACAAACGACCTGACACAGATGACGTTTGGATTCTCACGTGACGACGCAGGAAAGTTCCTGGATGCATACTATGATGCAAAGATCTTTGAAAATGATCCGTTTGCAAAATTAGATCAGACAGGCGTTGGAAAGCTGATGGAAATGTCCATTCAGCTGGGCAAGCCGGCAAACAGCAAGCTTCATGTAGGTATCTGCGGAGAGCACGGAGGAGATCCGACTTCCGTAGAGTTCTGCAACACGCTGGGACTGGATTATGTATCCTGCTCACCGTTCCGTGTTCCGATCGCAAGACTGGCAGCCGCACAGGCAGCTATCAAGGCAGGCAAATAGTCTTTGCCTGAAACAGAGTGAAATAAGGCATAGCCGTAGAGGCATCCGGAAAGTCAGAAACTGGCTGAAGGGTGCCTCTTTTTTCTTGCGCTCATTTTTCGGTTTGCTTCTGTTTTGGAAGGCACCGGAAAGGGTGCGGATTATGAAGAAGGATCTGCTGATTATATATTAAACGGTGATGCACCGGATAATCTTGATCCTATTGTGAATGAAGCAATAGAGATTCTCAATAATCTGAAAACTGATAAGGCAAAGAAGTCTGCACTTGCTATGCTGAAGCAGATTCAGATTCTTGAGGACTAAGGTTCAATGTTTAATAGTATCAAAACAACTGAGGTGAACGAAACTGCGGATTCCGCAAAAATGTCGATTAAAGTATTGATTAGGGCTTTATTGTGATGTATAATTCTATTGAACAAAAGTGCGGATTCCGCAATTTTGTTCAATAATCAATGAGGTGATACATTATGGAGATACGTAGAGACATATATCTGAATAAGCTTATTTCAAAAAGGCATAACGGATTAATTAAGGTTGTGACAGGTATGCGAAGATGTGGAAAATCATATCTTTTGTTTAATCTTTTTAAAGAGTATCTGACAAACGAAGGGGTTTCTGAAAATCATATTATTGAGATTGCATTCGACTCTTTTGAGAATAAAAAGCATCGAGATCCAGAGGTTTTATTTCCACATCTAATGGAAAAAATATCTGATGATGGAATGTATTATGTTCTATTAGATGAAGTTCAGATGCTTGATGATTTTGAATCAGTTCTTAATAGCCTTGGCAGAAAGAAAAATGTAGATGTATATGTAACGGGAAGTAATGCAAAATTTCTGTCAAAGGATATTGTTACGGAATTTCGTGGACGTGGGGATGAAGTTCATATGTATCCGCTAACATTTAGCGAGTTTATGAGCGTATATGAGGGTGATAGACAACAAGGATGGAGAGATTACGTACTGTTTGGTGGAATACCGCTTGTACTGAGCTTTGAAACTGCTGATCAGAAATCCGATTTTTTAAAATCTCTGTTTGAGGAAACCTATATTTCTGATATTACAGGAAGAAATAACATACGTAATAAGACTGAATTAGAAGAGCTTCTAAATATTTTATCTTCGGCTATTGGTTCCTTAACAAACCCAAGCAAACTATCAGCGACATTTAAAAGTGTTAAGAACAAGACCATTAGCAAAGATACAATAATCAAATATATAGATTATCTTAAAGACTCATTTCTTGTCGATAGTGCAATTCGATATGATATCAAAGGTAAAAAGTACATTAATACTCCATCAAAGTACTACTTTACCGATCTTGGACTTAGAAATGCGAGACTTAATTTTAGGCAGATGGAGGAGACTCACGCTATGGAAAACATTATATTCAACGAATTGAAAGTTCGTGGATATAATGTGGACGTAGGCGTTGTTGTTATGAATGAAGTAGATAAGAATGGTAAGAAAATCAGAAAACAGCTGGAAGTGGATTTTGTTTGCAATAAGGGATCAAAGAGATTTTATATTCAATCCGCCTATGCGCTACCTGATCAAGAAAAGATGGAACAGGAGCAACGCTCATTGGTAAGGACAGGAGATGGATTTAAAAAAATTATTATTACAAAGGATGCTGTGGCACCACTTTATAATGAAGACGGCATATTGGTAATGAGTATTTATGATTTTCTTCTTAATCCGGAAAGTATGGAGATTTAAATAAATATTGAGACTTAAAAAACACATTTTTACAATTTCTATTTCTAATAATGCCATATAAAAAGATGTTTCTTTATAGCAAACTGCCCACTTATTTGCTTCTGAGTGGGCAGTTTACTATTGACTTTCTATATGAAAATCGCACATAATATAGTAAAGTACCCAATCAATGAATGAATTTGAGGCAATGAAACAGAGGTGGAGAAATGCTTCGTGAAAACGATATTAAAAGTGTGAGAAAGCTGTTCAATCGGCATCACTATGTTATGACTACTGCCGAACTTCTTGAAGCCAAGCTATACTATGCAGACATTAAACAACTTTTAGAGGAAGGTTTTATTGAAAGAATACGACGAGGGTATTATCACTGGATTGAAAACTGCGAAGTCAAAGAAATCGTTATCATTAATAGCTTGTTTCCCGATGCGGTTCTTTGTATGGAAACTGCACTATTCTATTATGCATACAGCGATAGGAACCCCACTGAGTGGAATTTTGCCATAGACAGGAATGTTTCAAAATTACGAACCAACATAGAGTACCCATTCATTAAAGCATATCGCCTTGAGTCCGATTTGGTTACGCTTGGTGAAGCAACAGGGGAGATTGATTTCACAAAAGTGCGAATTTATGACCGTGACCGAACAATTTGTGATGTTCTGAAAAATATGAGCAAAATGGATAAAGAAATTTTCAATAAAGCAATACGAGGGTATGTGAATGACCCGAGAAAGAATATACCAAACCTTATGAGGTATGCAAAAAAACTGCGTGTGCAGAAAAAGGCGGAAGAATTGATTGGAGTGTGGTTGTAATGGCAGATATTGTGGCTTCCGTTTTGGCAAAGCTGAGAAATAAAGCAAAAGCTTCCGGTATCAATTACCAGCAATGTTTGCAGCTTTTTGTGCAAGAAGAATTTTTGAGAAAGCTATCAAAAGCTGGATGTGAGGATACGCTCATACACAAAGGGGGATTGTTCATTTATACTTTAACGAATTTTGAAAGCCGAGCAACAATTGATGTCGATTTCCTGCTCCGTGGATACTTAAACTTCCACTCGTCATGGAAGAAATCCAGACATTCCTTGAGTCTGTGTTTGATGCGATAGTGAATGAGAAAGAGTGGAAAAACAGATGGGATACGAAAGTAAAAGGATGGTGATATCGTGAAAATCATAGGAATTGACATAGGAACGACCAGTATCAGCATGGTACTGATAGACTGGGAAAAAAGGGAGTTACTTGCAAGCAGGACGATCCATCATCAGTCCTTTTTGGAGGGAAAAGAACCAGGAGAAAAAATACAGGATCCGGAAAAGATCTGGCGTCTGGTAAAAGAAACGCTGGATGAGCTGATCTGTCAACAGGGGCAGCCGGAGGCGATAGGGCTGACAGGACAAATGCATGGAATCCTCTATGTGGATGGCAGAGGAGAAGCGGTCACTCCCTTGTATACCTGGCAGGATGAGAGGGGACTTAGGCCCCTGGAAGAAGGAAAAAGCAGCGTGGATATCCTGCGGGAGGCAACAGGGTCGGCAGCGGCCGGCTATGGACTGGTCACCCACCTGTATCTGCAAAAGACGGGGCAGATCCCCGGACAGGCGAAAAGGATCGCCGGAATCAGCGACTATGTGGCCATGAAGCTTTGCGGTCTGACAGAACCTGCCATTGGGATGGATATGGCGGCAAGTTGGGGAGGCTTTCAGCTGGAAGCAGGAGAGTTTTGCAGGGAGAAACTGACACAGACAGGCATGGATCTGAGCTACCTTCCCCGGGTAGAAAAAGAGCAGTTCCTTGTGGGAAAAACCAGGGAAGGGATTCCTGTGATGGGAGCCATCGGGGATAATCAGGCAAGCTTTCTAGGAGCGGTAGAGGATGTTTACGATACTGTTTTGATCAACGTGGGAACAGGCAGTCAGATCTCCTTTGTTTCCAGGAACTATGTGGAGGGAGACGGGACAATAGAGCTTCGTCCCTGCATGAAAGATGGGTATCTCCTGGCAGGATCCTCCTTATGTGGGGGACGGGCTTACGCATTGCTGGAGCAGTTTTATCGGGAAGTGACAGGCAATCGGCAGGAAAGCTGCTATGAAACCATGTACCGGGATGCTGAAACGTTTCTTCAGGAACAGGGGATGGAACAGGCCTGGAAGGTGCGGACGACTTTTTCCGGAACCCGAAAGGATCCCGGACAGACGGGAGAAATCAGCGGGATCACCGTCAAAAACTTCCATCCGGGCGCTATGACGGTAGGAGTGATCCGGGGGATTTTAGAGGAACTTTATCAGCAGTATGAGAGTATGTGTCGGCTGACAGGAAGAAGGGCCGGCCGATTGGCAGGCTCCGGCAATGGTCTCCGGCAAAATCCGTTGATGCAGAAAATGGCGGAAGAACTGTTTCAGCTAAAGCTGGAGATCCCACGGTATCGGGAAGAAGCGGCCTGCGGGGCAGCCTTTTGTGCAGGAAAGCTGCTGTAGGCACAGAAAGGACGGGCAAAAGCCGCTGTCCTTATGCTCTGTGAGTGACAGGAACTACGGAGAAGTGAAGGAATCTGCCTAAAAATAAGAAAGGAAAGCCTCCATCGCCTTGGAAGAAGGCATCTGGCTGTTTTGGGCGATCACCAGGCTGCGCATGGGAAGCACCTCTTTTGTGGGAACGACAAACAGATCCTTCTGGTCTTTCGGAAGACTGTAATCCGGAAGAAAAGCGATCCCCAGTCCGATCCGAGCAAGGTCGATGAGAAGGTCGTTGCTGCTTAGCTCGATCTCCGGAACCAGATCCAGCTGATGCTGCTGAAACAGGGAATGAAGAAATTCACTGGTGGTGCTTTTTTTGTCCAGCATCAAAAGCGGATAGTCCAACAGCTGTTTCAGGGAAAGCGGTTTTTCTTTTAAATGAGAAAAAGAAGACCCGCCGACGAATACATCCCGGAAACTGTGGATCTTCTTGGTGGTCACAACATTTCCCAGGTGGGCGTTGGGTGTATTTACTACGATGAAATCCACCACTCCGCTTTCCAGCAGCTCTACGCAGTGGATGGAGGTGGCGTTGGTAACCTTGATATGTACCCTGGGAAATTCCCGGTGGAACTTTTCCAGATAAGGAACCAGAAAATAGCGGCAGATGGTATCGCTGGCTCCGATGCGGATCTGCCCACGGTTGGCTCCGGTATCCAGAAGCTGGGATTCTCCCCGCTGGATCAGATTCATGGCAGGCTCCACGTGGCGCAGCAGGATCTCCCCTTCCGAGGTCAGGCGTACTTTCTTGGTGCTTCGGATGAACAAAGTCTGATCCAGCTTTTTTTCCAGGGTTTTTATAGACTGGCTGACGGCAGACTGGGAGATGAACAGCTGCTTGGAAGCCTCGGAAAAGCTCAGGGTGGAAGCGACGTGATAAAAGACCTTATATAATTCGTAATTAATATCCATGATAAGTCCTCCTTATAAAACTAATATGCATTATAAGGGAAAAATCGGGGAATTACAACCGGGTTTGTGATAAAATGGTAGCCGAAAAAAGTGTGGAAAAGCATTCGGGAGTCTTAAAAGGACAAAAGGAAGCAGAAGAGAGAAAGGGGAAGCAATGAAACTACTATCAAAAAGCGTTGCAGCAGGAAGCATGGTCCTGGTGATTTTTGCCATGCTTCTTACCAGCTTTCAGATCGCCATGTACGGAGATGGGGGATATGGGTTTTTTAAAAAAGAATACAGGAAATATCAGGTGGCAGATCAATTGGATATGAGGGAAGAAGACCTGGAAAAAGTGACGGTCTACATGATGGACTATCTCATAGGCAAAGAGGAAAAGCTGTCCATTGAGACGACAGTAGACGGAAAGCGGCAGGATTTTTTTAATGACCAGGACCGGCTCCACATGGAAGACGTACAAAGACTGTTTCTGGGAGGGCTGAGGCTTCGGAACATCTGCCTGATCCTTGCGCTTCTGGGATGCCTGTGGATCAGGTTCCAAGAAAGGGAGTGGAAGAGGCGGATAGCAGTGGGGTATCGAAATGCAGCCTGGCTGCTGGGAGGCGCAGCGATAATTCTTGCCGTCTGGTGTGCCGTCGATTTCAGCCGGGTGTTTGTGATCTTTCACAAGCTGTTTTTCCGGAACGATCTGTGGCTGTTTGACCCGGAAACCGATTACATGATCCAAATGCTGCCGGAAGGTTTCTTTTTTGACATGGTAAAACGGATCGGAGGAATCTTTTTCCTGTTCTTTGGAGGCGGCTATCTGGCAGCCTGGCTGTACAGACAGAAAGAAGGAAAAATCTGGCAAAGGGCACAGAGGGGAGCTGCAGAAAAACCGCAAAAGGTGCAGGGAAATAAATAAGTATAAGTTATAAAAATATTAAGTTATATTAACTTTAATAATAAAATGCCTTATGCTACAATGAAGACAGATGCGGTGGTTTAGAAGTGGAGGAACAAAATGAGTCAGGTAAAGCGAATCTATGTGGAAAAGAAACCGGAGTTTGCCGTTCGGGCAAAGGAACTGAAACATGAAATCAGAAATTATCTGGGAATCAAACAGGTTACCTCTGTTCGGGTACTGATCCGATACGATGTGGAACATGTCACAGAAGAGGTGTTTGAAAAGGCCTGCTGCGGGGTGTTTGCGGAACCTCCGGTGGATACGGTCTATCGGGAGAAGTTTCCGATGGAGGAGAAAGAAAAGGCGTTTTCCGTAGAGTTTTTGCCGGGGCAGTTTGATCAGAGGGCAGATTCGGCAGTACAGTGTATACAGTTTATCAAGGAAGAGGAAACGCCGGTGATCCAGACGGCAGTGACCTACGTCATCGGCGGAGACGTGTCCGAGGCGGATATGGACGCCATCCGTGGACATTGTATCAATCCGGTGGATTCCAGGCAGACGGAGGAGACCAAACCGGAAACGCTGGTCACGGTGTTTGAAGAGCCGGAGGACGTGAGCATTCTGGAGGGCTTCTGCAAACGAGATCCGGAAGAGTTAAAGGAGTTGTATCAGTCCTTGGGACTGGCCATGACTTTGAAGGATTTTGCACATATTCAGACCTATTTTGCTGCCGAAGAAAAGAGAGATCCGTCTATGACGGAAATCCGTGTGCTGGATACTTACTGGTCCGACCATTGCCGTCACACCACCTTTTCCACGGAACTGACGGAGGTTTGTTTTGAAAAAGGGGACTACCGGGAAGTGATGGAGGGTACCTACCGGAAGTATCTGACGGACAGGGAAGAACTTTTTGGGGGACGAAAGGATAAATTTGTCTGCCTGATGGACCTGGCGCTGATGGCTATGCGGAAGCTGAAAAAAGAAGGGAAGCTTTCCGACCAGGAAGAATCAGAAGAGATCAACGCGTGCAGCATTGTAGTGCCGGTGGAGGTAGATGGGGAGAAAGAGGAGTGGCTAGTGAATTTCAAGAATGAGACCCACAACCATCCTACGGAGATCGAGCCGTTTGGCGGGGCCGCCACCTGTCTTGGAGGAGCCATCCGGGATCCCCTGTCCGGACGTACTTACGTGTATCAGGCAATGCGTGTGACGGGGGCGGCAGACCCCACCGTTTCCGTAAAAGAGACAAGAAAAGGCAAGCTGCCTCAAAAAAAGCTGGTGAGGGAGGCGGCTGCTGGATACAGCTCCTATGGCAATCAGATCGGTCTGGCCACCGGACTGGTAAAAGAGATCTACCATCCGGACTATGTGGCAAAGAGAATGGAGATCGGAGCAGTGCTGGGAGCAGCCCCAAGAAGGGCCGTGATCCGGGAAACATCGGATCCGGGGGATGTGATCATCCTGTTGGGCGGACGTACAGGAAGAGACGGGTGCGGCGGAGCAACCGGATCCTCCAAGGTTCATACGGAAGAGTCTACCCGGGTCTGCGGCGCAGAGGTGCAAAAGGGCAATCCACCTACGGAACGCAAGATCCAGCGCCTGTTCCGCCGGGAGGAAGTCAGCAGGCTGATCAAGAAGTGTAATGACTTCGGAGCAGGCGGAGTATCGGTGGCGATCGGAGAGCTGGCAGACGGCCTGCGGATCGATCTGGATCAGGTGCCGAAGAAATATGCGGGACTGGATGGAACAGAGATCGCCATTTCAGAATCCCAGGAGCGTATGGCGGTAGTAGTAGATCCGGCACAGGCAGAGGCGTTTATGCAGTATGCGGCACAAGAGAATCTGGAGGCTACCAAAGTGGCGGTGGTTACGGAGGAGCCGAGGCTGGTACTTCTCTGGAGAGGAAAGGAGATCGTCAACCTGTCCAGAAGATTCCTGGATACCAATGGAGCCCATCAGGAAACGAAGGTGATCGTGGAGGCGCCCAAAAGGCAGGACAGCCTTTTCCGGGAAAGACCGGAAGGAGCAGTGAAGGACAGGTGGCTGAAAACACTGGCAGATTTAAATGTCTGCTCCCAGAAGGGACTGGTGGAACGGTTCGACGGTTCTATCGGCGCAGGAACGGTACTGATGCCCCACGGAGGAAGATTTCAGAAGACGGAAGTGCAGGCGATGGCGGCAAAGCTTCCCGTGCAGAAGGGCGACTGCGATACGGTTACTTTGATGAGTTATGGATTTGATCCCTATCTGTCCAGCTGGAGCCCATACCATGGAGCTGTCTATGCCGTGACGGAGTCGGTAGCCAAGATCGTGGCGGCAGGGGGAGATCCGGAAAACATCCGGTTCACCTTCCAGGAATATTTCCGCAGGATGACGGAAGATCCCAGAAGGTGGAGCCAGCCGGTGGCGGCTCTTTTGGGAGCCTATGCGGCGCAGCTGGGATTCGGACTTCCCTCCATCGGAGGCAAAGACAGCATGTCGGGCACCTTTGAAGAGATCGACGTTCCCCCCACACTGGTTTCCTTTGCGGTAGATGTGGCGAGGGAAGGGGAGATCATTACGCCGGAATTGAAGGAGGCGGGAAATGAGCTGCTTTGGATCCGGATCGCAAGAGATGAGAACGACCTGCCCGTTTATGAAAAGGTAAAAGAGGCATATCGTAGGGTGACGGAAGACATTCGGGCAAACAGAGTCATATCTGCCTATGCCGTGGATCGTCACGGAATCGTGGCAGCTATCAGTAAAATGGCTTTTGGAAATGCGAAGGGCGTGCGCTTAGACGACGAGCTGGAAACGGGAGAACTGTTTGCACCCGCCTTTGGAGATCTGATCCTGGAAGTTTCACAGGGAGCCGGGGAAAAGCTGTGCTCCAGAGGAAGAAGGATCGGACAGGTTACGGAGGCGCCGGAGTTTCTCTATAGAAAAGAGAGGATTTCCCTGGAAGAGGCAGAGGCTTTTTGGACGGGGACTCTGGAACGGGTATTTCCTACTGCGTCAGAGGAAGCGCCGAAGCAGGAAGTGCCGGAGCTGGTTCCCTATCACACAAAAGATGTTTATGTATGCAGACACAGGGTGGCAGTGCCGGAAGTATTTATTCCGGTATTTCCGGGAACCAACTGTGAATACGACAGCGCGGCAGCCTTTGAGCGTGCCGGGGCAAAGACCAACGTCAAGGTCTTTAAGAATCTGAGCGCCCAGGACATCAAGGATTCCGTTGCCGTATTTGAAAAAAGCATCAGAGAGGCTCAGATCGTCATGTTTCCGGGAGGCTTCAGCGCGGGAGATGAGCCGGACGGATCCGCCAAATTTTTTGCAACGGCATTTCAGCATGCAAAACTGAAAGAGGCGCTGGAAGATCTTCTGGCGAAGAGAGACGGACTGATCCTTGGAATCTGTAACGGTTTTCAGGCACTGATCAAACTGGGGCTGGTTCCCGATGGAAAAGTGACGGGACAGACGGAGGAATCGCCTACGCTGACCTACAATTCCATAGGGCGACACGTTTCCAAGATGGTCTATACGAAGGTGATGAGTAACAAATCTCCCTGGCTGGCGGGGGCAGAGCTGGGAGGGGTCTATACCAATCCGGCTTCCCACGGAGAGGGGCGTTTTGTAGCGTCCGAAGCGTGTCTGAAGGAACTGATAGAGTGCGGACAGGTTGCTACGGCTTACTGCAATACAGAAGGCGTTCTGTCTATGGAGGAAGAGTGGAATGTAAACGGATCTTACTGCGGGATCGAAGGGATCACCAGTCCGGATGGAAGAGTGCTGGGCAAGATGGCGCATTCGGAAAGAAGAGGCCGGTCCGTGGCAAAAAATATTTACGGAGAACAGGATCTTAAGATATTTGAGTCGGGCGTTTTGTACTTTAAGTAGGTAGAGCGAAAAAGAAAACGAAACATAAAAATAAAAATGTTTCAATAATGACCTAAAAACTGTAAAAAACAACCAAAAAAACAGGTAAAATGAAAGAATGACAGGTGCGTGTTGCAGAAAAATGTGTTTTTTGAAGGAAATTCGTTGTGTTTTTCACAGGAATCCTTTACAATAAGGCACAGAAAAACAGCATGCACCTTGTTTTTTGCAAAATACATACTTTAGGAGGATACAGTTATGTCTTATGTGGATGAAGTCTTGGAAAGAGTGGTAGAGAAAAATCCTGCGGAGCCGGAATTTCATCAGGCGGTAAAAGAGGTATTGGAATCTCTTCGCGTGGTGGTAGAAGAACGGGAAGAAGAGTTCCGAAGAGAAGGCCTGCTGGAGAGACTGGTAGAGCCGGAGAGACAGTTCAAATTCAGGGTACCCTGGGTGGATGACAAGGGAAACGTACAGGTAAATACAGGATACCGGGTACAGTTTAACAGCGCTATCGGACCCTACAAGGGAGGGCTGCGTCTGCATCCTTCCGTGAATCTGGGGATCATCAAGTTCCTGGGATTTGAGCAGATCTTTAAAAATTCTCTGACAGGACTTCCCATCGGCGGAGGAAAGGGCGGATCGGATTTTGATCCAAAGGGAAAATCAGACAGAGAAGTGATGGCGTTTTGCCAGAGCTTTATGACAGAACTGTGTAAATACATCGGAGCGGATACAGACGTTCCGGCAGGAGATATTGGAACAGGTGCAAGAGAGATCGGATATATGTTCGGGCAGTACAAAAGGATCCGCGGAGTATACGAGGGAGTACTGACAGGAAAGGGACTGAGCTACGGAGGCTCCCTGGCAAGAAAGGAAGCGACCGGCTACGGACTGCTGTATCTGACGGAAGAAATGCTGAAGTTAAACGGACAGGAAATGGCGGGAAAGACGGTATCCATTTCCGGATCGGGAAATGTGGCTATCTATGCGGCAGAGAAAGCGACGCAGATGGGAGCAAAGGTTGTGACGGTCAGTGATTCCACCGGCTGGGTATATGACGCAGAAGGGATTGACGTGGAGGCGCTGAAGGAGATCAAAGAGGTGAAGCGGGCAAGACTGACAGAGTACCAGAATTACCGTCCCAATGCAGAATATCATCCGGGAAAGGGCGTATGGTCCGTGAAGGTGGATATTGCATTGCCTTGCGCAACTCAGAACGAATTGGATCTGGAGGATGCAAAGCAGCTGGTAGCAAACGGATGCCTGGCGGTAGCAGAAGGAGCCAACATGCCTACCACACTGGAGGCTACCGAGTATCTGCAGGCCAATCAGGTGCTGTTTGCCCCGGGAAAGGCTGCCAATGCCGGCGGAGTCGCAACATCTGCTTTGGAAATGTCGCAAAACAGTGAGAGACTGAGTTGGACATTTGAGGAAGTAGACAGTAAGCTGAAGAAGATCATGGTAGATATCTGTCACAACATGGCAGATGCCGCCAAGCGTTACGGAGTAGAAGGAAACTACGTGGTAGGAGCAAATATCGCAGGATTCGAGAAGGTAACGGACGCGATGCTGGCGCAGGGAATCTGCTAGTGGAAAGCTTTTGACAGAAGAATGACAGAAGAAAGTCCTGTAAATCCGGTGTTTGCGGGGCTTTTTCTTTGTAGAGCAAAAAACGCCTTTTCCTATGCGGGCTGTAGGTGAAAGAAACCCACTTTTTCAAGTTGAAAAATCCAGACCTTTAAAAAATCTAAGGAAATCTCAAATCTCAAGAAGACAGAAAGAAAGTGCGCATTAACACTTGACAGTTTAAAAATCTCAGGAATGAAAAAAAGGGATTGACAAAAAGAAAGTCTCCATAGTATAATTACGAAGTCGGTTCGGAGACGGACTGTGTATATGGGATCATAGCTCAGCTGGGAGAGCATCTGCCTTACAAGCAGAGGGTCATAGGTTCGAGCCCTATTGGTCCCATATCTTTTCAATATGGCGGGATAGCTCAGTTGGCTAGAGCATACGGTTCATACCCGTAGTGTCGCTGGTTCAAATCCAGTTCCCGCTACTTTCGGAGAAACGGTATCGTTTCTCTTATTTTTTTGCGTGCCTGAATCCTTTTTTTCGGCAACAGGAGAAGCGATTGCAAAAACAGGAAGAAACAGATAGAATGGGGAAAGAAGAAAGAAGAAAGAAGAAAGAAGAAAGAGGAGATATTATGCCAAATAAGGGAAGAGAATTACTTAGGATACTGGCAGGAGGATATTTGATTTTTACAGGGGTTCAGTTGGCCAGAAAGGTATTGGCCAGCCATCCGGCACACAGCACGTTCTTTTTGATCGCCAGCGGGGTCTGCGTGGCGGTGGGGATCTGGGCCATAGGGATCTCTGTGAAAGACCTGATTTCCAGAAAAGATGAGGACTGATGACGAAACCTGCGGGAAAATCTGCCGGAAAAGAAGGAGATGGAAGGCGCAGAAAGTCTATGGGAAATCATTACAACAGAGCCTTGGAGATAGAAAAGGAGGAAGAAGATGCGGATAGGAATGGGCTATGACGTTCATCGTCTGGTGGAAGGCAGACCTCTGATACTGGGGGGAGTGACGATCCCCTGGGAAAAAGGTCTTTTGGGACACTCGGACGCAGACGTACTGGTACATGCAGTGATGGACGCCCTGCTGGGAGCGGCGGCGCTGGGAGATATCGGGACACACTTTCCCGATACGGATCCGGCCTATAAGGGAATATCCAGTCTGATGCTGTTAAAGCATGTCAGAGAGCTGCTGGATCAAAATCTGTATATCATTGGCAATATTGACGCAACCATTATTGCGCAGAAGCCAAAGGTAAAACCATATGTACAGGCAATGCGGGAAACCATGGCAGAAGCTTTGGAGATCCAGATCTCCCAGATCAATATTAAGGCGACCACGGAAGAGGGGTTGGGATTTACCGGGGCAGAAGAAGGCATCTCCGCTCAGGCAATAGCAGGTCTGGAGACTGTGGAAAATTATAGCTATGCGGTGGATCCCCGGCAGGCATGCGGCGGCTGTACAGGATGCGGCTGTCCAAAACGGTAAAAAAGGTGTAGCAGGAAACGACAGGAAGAGTGGGAGAAGAAGGATGCGGCTGCGCAGATTAGAAAAAGAAGAGCATGGAACAACCAGGAAACTGTATGAAACAGTCTTTTCAGAGGACAGTAGTTCTTTTGTGGACTATTATTACAAGGAAAAGACAAAGGAGAACCAGATGTATGTGCTGGAAGAAGACGGAGGAATCCGGACGATGCTGCATTTAAATCCTTATCGTATGCAGGTGGGTCCCAGACAGGAGATACTTCACTATATCGTGGCGGTTGCTACGGAAAAGGCGTACCGAAAAAGGGGCTATATGGGCATGGTTTTGAAAAAGGCAATGGAGGAGATGCATCAATCCGGGGAATCCTTTACGTTTTTGATGCCGGCTTCGGAAAAGATCTATGTTCCCTATGGATTTCGTACCGTATATCAGCAATGTAAAAAATATGTGACAGAGGAGGAGGCAAAAGCCGGGGAGGTTGCGGAAGAAAAGGACTGCCGAGAAATGGCAGAAAGGGTGAATGCCTGCCTGGAAGAACGGTATCAGATATATGCCAGACGGGATGAAGGATATTACCGGAGACTTCTGCAGGAATATAAAAGCGACGGAGCTGCGCTGATTTTGTACAGGAAACATGGAATTCTGGAAGACTATGGGATCCTTCTTCCCAAAACAGAGCCTGTGCCATTGAAGAAGCCAAAGATTATGATCCGGATCATACATCTTCTCCGCTTTTTGGAGACCCTGTATCTGAGGCAGGACGTAGACTTTGCTTTGGAAATAGAGGATCCCTGGATCGAGGCAAACTGCGGAAGCGTGTATTTGTCCGGGAAAAAAGGAGGGCTGCTGCAGGTCAAACCAGGTGACAAGGCCGGGAAAGACAGAGTGAAAATCGAGGAGCTGGGAGCCTATCTGTTTGGAGCAATGTCCCTGGAAAGCTGGGCAGGGGAGGCAGGATTTACGCAGGAAACCATAGACGGGCTACAAAGCATTGTGCCGGTTTCCCGGATATTTCTGAATGAAACGGTATAGGGATATAAAAAAGGAAAAAAGCAGATTGTCAGGAGAAACCACACTGGCAGATGGAAACAGAAGTGGTAGATGGCGACAGGAGTTTGGATCGATCAAAAGGCGGCAGGGAGAATTCTCTGCCGTTTCGTTATTTGATCTGCAAGGACTTTGCAGGAAAGGAAGGGGAATCCGCCTGGAAAAAAGAGGGAAAAACAGAAAAAAAGTAGACGGTGGTTAGATGGAGGACAGCCGGCTTTGATAGAATAGGCTCCATAGAAAAATGGCCGGAAGGGAAAAGGATTCCGGAAATCAAAGGAATACGGCAGAGAAGAGGCCAAAATCAGAAAAGCAGCGGAGCCGATCAGAAGGAGAGGAGTCGAAAAAAGAAATGAAACGGGAACAACTGACAACCTTACGTTGGTTTGACATTTTGATCGTGACGATCATCATGTTTGGAGAGGGAATTTATAATTCCACCATACAGTATTTTGCACTGGCAGACCAGACAACAACGCTGGAAGAAAATGTAAGCTTTTCTACCATGCAAAATTATCAGGCGTTGGCCATGCAATCTCTCTGGCTGTTTCTTGCCGTGATGTATCTGCTTTTCAGAAATGTGGACTTTTCGATCTTTCGGGAAAAGATCCGGCTGACTCCCTGGCTCCCTCTGCAGGTTATAGGACTTTTTGCGGTGTCTGCACTGGCGATGGACCTGTATTACCTTGCCAGTCTCAGCCTGGCGGTACCGGTCACACCAAGCATGGAACAACTGCTTGCGGTGCCGGATCTGTCGTTACTCCTATATTCTTTGCTAAATGGTTTTTATGAAGAAATCTTCTTTTTGGGAATCTGTCTGGCGGTGAAGCCCCAGTACACAAAATGGGCGTTTTTGTATTCACTGGTGATCCGCTGCAGCTTCCATACGTATCAGGGACTGGGGAACGGGATCGCGCTTGGGATTCTCCTGGGATGCATTTTCTATGTGCTGTACCGGAAGATGAAACCGGCAAATCTGCTGCCGTTTTTCCTGGCGCATGCCATCGCAGACATGGTGGGACTTTCGATCATTTTCTATTTCTGGAGATAAAAAGACGTATGCTGTGAGAGAAGAAGCGGCAGAATGGAGAAAATTATGGAGTTTACAAGGATAAAAGAAAAAAAGTATCATAAACTGGGGTTTTTATATTTGCCGCTGCTGGGAGGAGTCCTGCTGTTTTTGGCGGAAATCGTCACCGTCGTCTACAGTATGGCTCTGCTGTATCTGCTGCCGGCATCTGACTGGATCCTAACGCTCGTTGAATTGTCCGGGTTTTTGTTCATTACGATGGCAGTGCTTTTATGGGCGCGAAAAGTGGAGAAAATTTCTTGGGAAGAGCTGGGATTTGTAAAAAAGTCAAGTCTGAAACATTTTTTGCTGGGATGGGCGGCAGGAGCTGCGGTTCTGACCGGTTGTGTTCTGCTGATGATATTGCTGGGAGGCGTCAGGATCACCGGCATACAGATCTCACCTCGAATGGTGCTGCAGCTTATGCCTCTTTTGGTAGCTTGGTCCATTCAGGGAAACGCAGAGGAGGTACTGGCAAGAGGATGGCTGCTTTCTTCCGTGGCCAGAAAAAACGGGATATGGTTGGCGATCCTGGTCTCGGCAGTGTTTTTTACGGTCCTTCATTTGGGCAATGACGGAATTTCCTTCTTGCCTCTGTTAGATCTGTTCCTGTTTGGTGTTTTTGCTGCGCTGTACCGGATGAAAACAGGAGACATCTGGGGGATCAGCGGCTTTCACGCGGCATGGAACTGCTTCCAGGGAAACGTTTTTGCCTTTCCGGTCAGCGGGACGGCAGTGGGAGAAGCCTTTATCAAAGTGACTCCCGGCGGAAACTCCTGGATATCGGGAGGCAGCTTTGGGGTAGAGGGAAGCCTGATCAGCATTCTGGTGCAAAGTGTTTTGATCGTGTGGCTGATTTATTCTCTATTTTTCAAACGGAAGAAAGAGAACAATTCAAACACAAGAATTGACAAAAGCAGCGCTTTACCGTATGATGTTGAAAATGGGAAAGGCGTTGAACGGAAAGAGTAGCAGCGTGAAATCTGACAGAGAGGAAGTGCCGCCGGCTGAGAGCATCTCCAAGAGGAAACCTGTGAAGTGCCTCCGCAAGCTGATCTGATGAAAGGGATGGATTTCTGAGTAGTTGGATACGGGTTACACACGTTACGTGTCTTAAGGTGGAGAATGTCAGATTCTCTAAAAGAGTGGAACCGCGGGAACCCCGTCTCTTCAGGCAAGAGGCGGGATTTTTTTGTTTTATGGAACTTTTAAGAAGTCCTGTGCGAAAGAAGTGACAGTGCGGATTCCGAGACTAGAATGTTTGGGACAGAGGAGAGAAGAAAATGGGAGTGCTTTCTTACATCAGAGATGAAATCCAGGTGATCCGGGAGCGGGATCCTGCCATCAAGTCCAATTGGGAAGTGATCTTATATCCTAGCTTTAAAGCGATCCTGCACTACAGAGTGGCACATTGGCTGTATAAAAGAAAGAGATACTTTTGGGCCCGCTGGGTCTCCCAAAGAGGCGTCCGCAAGACGGGGATCGAAATACATCCGGGAGCAACCATAGGAAAAGGGCTGTTTATCGATCATGGAAGCGGAGTGATCATCGGAGAGACGGCAGAACTGGGAGACAATATCACCCTATATCAGGGAGTGACGCTGGGAGGAACGGGAAAAGAAAAGGGAAAACGCCACCCTACCCTCCGGGATAATGTGATGGTCAGTGCAGGCGCAAAGGTACTGGGTTCTTTTACTATCGGAGAAAATTCCAAGATCGGAGCGGGGGCAGTGGTACTGGAGGAAGTTCCGCCAGATTGCACGGTGGTGGGAGTGCCCGGAAGGATCGTCCGGAGGAAAGACAAGAAGATCCCCCGGATGGAGATGGATCAGATCCACCTGCCCGATCCTATTGCAAGTGATATCGACCATCTGAGAAAATCCAATCAGACTTTGTGTATGCGGGTAAGAGAGCTGGAAAGTCAGTTGAAAGAAGAGAAACGGCGTGCCACAGAAAGCACCGGACTTCCCAAGGAAGAATAGGCCGGGGGAAAACCCGGAGAAGAAAAGAGCAGAAAAAGAAACGGCAGAAAGAAATGACAGAAAAGAGCGTCAGGAACAGATGCCGGTAAAACAGGAGGAAATGATGAAAATATACAATACATTATCTAAGCAAAAAGAAGAGTTTATCCCGTTAGAGGAAGGAAAGGTAAAGATGTATGTCTGCGGACCCACTGTATACAATTTTATTCATATTGGGAATGCCAGACCGATGATCGTGTTTGACACGGTAAGAAGATATTTTGAATACAAAGGCTACGAGGTCAACTACGTTTCCAATTTCACGGACGTGGATGATAAGATCATTCGGAAGGCCAACGAGGAAGGAGTATCCTGTGACGAGATTTCCGAACGCTATATTGCAGAATGTAAAAAAGACATGGAAGGCATGAACATCAAACCAGCCACCAAGCATCCCCGGGCAACGGAAGAGATCGGCGGAATGCTGTCTATGATAGGAAATCTGATAGATAAAGGATACGCCTATGAAAAGAATGGGACAGTGTACTACAGGACCAGAAAATTTTTAGAATACGGGAAGCTTTCCCACAAAAACCTGGATGATCTAAGAAGCGGAGAACGTTCCCTTCTGGTAAGCGGCCAGGATGAGAAGGAAGATACCCTGGATTTTGTACTGTGGAAGCCGAAAAAGGAAGGAGAGCCTTTCTGGACCTCCCCCTGGAGCGACGGACGCCCGGGCTGGCACATTGAGTGTTCGGAAATGTCGAAAAAATACCTGGGAGAGGAGATCGATATTCATGCCGGAGGGGAAGACCTGGTATTTCCTCATCACGAGAATGAGATCGCGCAGAGCGAGGCGGCAAACGGAAAGACCTTTGCCAGATATTGGATGCACAATGCCTTCCTGAATATTGACAATCGTAAAATGAGCAAATCACTGGGGAATTTCAGAACGGTACGGGAGATCAGCCGGCAGTATGACCTTCAGGTGCTGCGGTTTTTTATGCTGAACGCTCACTATAGAAGTCCGCTGAATTTCAGCGCAGATCTGATGGAAGCGTCAGGAAACGGTCTGGAGCGGATCAAAAATGCTGTGAGCAATCTGGAATTTTCGGCAAAGCATGCAAAGAAGGAAGGACTGACGGAGGAAGAAGGAAAGCTACTGGAAACGGCAAGGGGATACAGCGCAGGATTTGAGGCGGCAATGGAAGACGATTTTAATACGGCGGACGCCATTGCTTCTGTGTTTGAGCTGGTGAAGCATGCCAATACTACCGTGACGGAAGACAGCACCGCTTCCTATATCCGGGAGATCCTGGAACAGATCCTGAAACTGACAGATGTTCTGGGGCTGATCGTGGTACAGGAAGAAGAGATTCTGGCAGAGGAGATCGAGGCGCTGATCGAGGAACGGCAGCAGGCGCGTAAAAACAGAGACTTTGCAAAAGCAGACGGGATCCGGGATCAGCTACTGGAAAAAGGGATCATCCTGGAGGATACCAGAGAGGGTGTAAAATGGAAAAAAGCGTAGAGTGGCAGCTGGAGGACTGCATGAAGGAGATGTTTTCCCTGGAAGACAGGGATATCCGGGAATACTCTCCTTTGGCTCTGGCCTACATTGGAGACAGCGTATATGACCTTATCATTAAATCTCTGGTATTGAACCGGGGAGGAAGGCAGGTAGGGAAGCTGCATCAGGATACCAGCCGTCTGGTACAGGCGTCTGCCCAGTCCAAGATGATGCGGATCCTGCAGGAAGAGCTGACGGAAGAAGAAAGAGGAGTATACAAGCGGGGAAGAAATACCCGCAGCGTTTCCACGGCAAAAAATCAGTCTGTGACAGATTACAGGAGAGCCACAGGCTTTGAAGCCCTGATAGGCTATCTCTATCTGAAAAGAGAGTGGAAAAGGCTGCTGCTGCTGATCAAACAGGGATTAGACTTTTTGGAGGAAGAAGGATAGAAATGGAAAAACAAAGAGAACAGAAAGAACCCCTTCCGGTTCAGGAAAACCTGATAGAGGGGCGAAACGTGGTCCTGGAGGCGCTTCGCTCCGGTCAGAGTGTGGACAAGCTCTATGTTCTGGAAGGGTGCAAGGACGGTCCGGTTATGACGATCCTGCGGGAAGCAAAGAAGCAGCAGGTACCGCTGCAGCAGGTATCCAGGCAGAGACTGGATCAGCTGTCTGAAACGGGAAGGCACCAGGGCGTTTTAGGCTATGTATCGGCCTACCCCTATAAAGAGGTGGAGGAGATGCTGGAAGCGGCAAGAGAAAAAGGGGAGGATCCTTTTTTGATCTTTCTGGATGGCGTAGAAGATCCTCATAATCTGGGGGCGATCATCCGAACGGCAAATCTGGCGGGAGCACATGGAGTCGTGATACCGAAAAGAAGGGCGGCGGGGCTGACGGCAGCGGCGGCAAGAGCTTCGGCGGGCGCAGTCTGCTATACGCCGGTGGCAAGAGTGACCAACCTGAAAAAAACCATGGAAGAGCTGAAGGAGAAAGGACTCTGGTTTGTATGTGCGGACATGGAAGGAGATTCCATGTACCGGGTGGATCTAAAAGGACCGTTGGGACTGGTACTGGGAAACGAGGGAGAAGGGGTCAGCCGGCTGGTAAGAGAAACCTGCGACTTTAAGGCTTCTATCCCCATGAAGGGAAATATCGATTCTCTCAACGTATCTGTGGCGGCAGGCGTGCTGGCCTTTGAAATTTTACACCAAAGAAATAAGTAATATTCCCTTTTTCTTTTCCGTATGGTATACTCTGTTACAGATAAAATGAAAAAAAGACCAAGGAGTAGGACGATGAAGAGAGTATTACTGAAACTCAGCGGGGAAGCGCTTGCCGGAGAAAAGAAGACAGGGTTTGACGAGAAGACCTGTCTGGAAGTGGCACGGCAGGTAAAGGAGTTGACAGATCAGGGAATCCAGGTGGCGATCGTGACCGGAGGGGGGAACTTCTGGCGCGGACGTACCAGCGAGACTATCGACCGGGTAAAGGCAGACCAGATCGGAATGCTGGCAACGGTCATGAACTGTATTTATGTTTCGGATATATTCAGATTTGCAGGAATGAAGACGGAGGTATTCACTCCCTTCGTATGCGGGGCGTTTACCACTTTGTTTTCCAAAGACCGAGCAGTAGAGGCTCTGGAGAGCGGAAAGGTCATCTTTTTTGCAGGAGGGACCGGGCATCCGTACTTCTCTACAGATACAGGAGCCGTTTTGCGCGCGATCGAGATAGAAGCGGATGCCATGCTTCTGGCAAAAGCTATCGACGGGATCTATGACAGTGATCCCAAGGTCAATCCGGATGCAAAGAAATACGAGGAGATCTCCATACAGGAGGTACTGGACAAGCAGTTGATGGCGGTAGATCTGACTGCATCGATTCTTTGTATGGAGCAGAAGATGCCCATGCTGGTATTTGGACTGAATGAGCCTGACAGTATTACGGAAACGATGACGGGAAAGTTTTCCGGGACGAAGGTGACTGTATAGGCAGACGAGGAAGGAGAGCGGACAATGAACGAGAAATTGCAGGTATATGAGGAAAAGATGAAAAAAACCATGGGGAATCTGGAAGGAGAGCTGGCGGCTATCAGAGCCGGACGCGCCAATCCCCATGTACTGGATAAGATCGTAGTGGACTATTACGGAAGTCCGACGCCCATTCAGCAGGTGGCTAACGTATCGGTTCCGGAGGCAAGAATGATCCAGATCCAGCCATGGGACAAGAGCATGGTAAAAGCCATTGAAAAGGCGATCCAGGTTTCGGATCTGGGGATCAATCCTACCAACGACGGGACGATGATCCGTCTGGTGTTTCCGGAGCTGACAGAGGAAAGAAGAAAAGAACTGGTAAAGGATGTAAAGAAAAAAGGGGAGGCTGCCAAGGTGGCGATCCGCAACATCCGCAGAGATGGCAACGACCATCTGAAAAAACTGAAAGGCTCGGACGTATCAGAAGATGAGATCAAGGATATGGAAGACGAACTGCAGAAAGTGACGGACAAGTTTGTAAAGAACGTAGACAAGGCTGTAGAAGAGAAGTCAAAGGAAGTCATGACTGTATAGGGAAGAGGATGGAGGACAGGACAGTGTGCGGCACTGTCCTCGTTTTTGCAATCACCTCCGGCAATGAAAAAGATGGGAGAGGCATATGAGTATACCGCAGCATGTGGCGATTATTTTAGATGGCAACGGAAGATGGGCAAAGCAAAAAGGAATGCCGAGAAACTACGGACACGCCCAGGGAAGTAAAAATGTGGAAAAAATCTGTGAGGAAGCATACCGCATGGGGATCGAATATCTGACGGTATATGCATTTTCCACAGAGAACTGGAGCCGCCCCAAAGAAGAGGTGGACGCCCTTATGAAGCTTCTCAGAGGGTATATGAAGACCTGCCTGAAGACGGCAGAAAAAAATCGCATGAAGATCCGTGTGATCGGGGATATCAGCAGACTGGATGAAGATATCCGGGAACGGATTCGGGAATTGGAAGAGGCAACGAAAGAAAATACAGGACTGAAATTCCAGATCGCCATCAACTACGGAAGCCGTGATGAGATCGTGCGGGCTGTCAGAAAAATAGCAGCAGATTGTGCGACGGGAAATCTGAAGGCAGAGGAGATTACGGAAGAGACGGTATCTTCCTGTCTGGATACCAGGGGGATCCCGGATCCGGATCTTTTGATCCGGACCAGCGGAGAATTACGTTTGTCCAATTATCTGCTGTGGCAGCTGGCTTACACAGAATTCTATTTTACCCAGGTTCCGTGGCCGGCGTTTTCCAAAGAGGAGCTACAGAAGGCTGTCCGGGCTTATGAAGAAAGAAGCAGACGCTACGGCGGGGTGAAGGAGGAAGAATAGGAGATGTTTAAAACAAGACTGCTAAGCGGGATCGTGCTGGTGCTGCTTTTGATCGGAGTGGTAGGATACGGGGGGAATATTTTATTCGGGACCCTTCTTGTGATCAGTCTCACGGGGATGTGGGAGCTGTATCGTGTGGCGGACATGGAGCGAAGCCTTCTGTCCTGTGCAGGATACGCATCGGCGCTTTTGTATTATGGAATGCTGTATCGCTTTGGAACCAGGTTTATGGCATTTTTTCTGGTGCTTTCCCTGGTAATGATACTGGGTGTTTATGTTTTTTCTTTCCCGAAATTCCGGGCGGATCAGGTGACAATGGCCTTTTTTGGAGTGTTCTATGTGGCGGTGCTGCTTTCCTTTGTATACCAGACACGAATGTTCCCGCATATGGGAAAAGCGATGGTATGGCTGATCTTTCTGAGCTCCTGGGGATGTGACACCTGTGCATACTGTGTGGGCGTACTGTTTGGAAAGCACAAAATGGCGCCCAAACTCAGTCCAAAAAAATCTGTGGAAGGCGGGATCGGCGGTGTGGCAGGAGCTGCGCTTCTGGGACTTTTGTACGGGTATGTGACTATCAGGCTGGGGGTATCCAGGGTAGATCCTCTCCACTGTGCGTTCATCTGCGGGGTAGGCGGCATGATCTCCCAGATTGGAGACCTGGCGGCGTCTGCCATTAAAAGAAATTATGAAAAAAAGGACTATGGCACACTGATCCCGGGACATGGAGGCATTCTGGACCGGTTTGACAGCGTGATTTTTGTGGCACCGGTTATTTTTTACCTGCTGGTCATCCTGACAAGATAGGGGAAAGACAGAAGCGGATGTATCAGAAGAAAGAACTTTCCAATGTCCGAAAAGGAGGAGACGGAAGACGGCTTCCGGAAACAAAAACAAGGCGGGACAGATAAAGGAGAAGCAATGAAACAGATAGGGATTTTAGGCTCTACCGGTTCCATAGGGACGCAGACCTTGGAAGTGGTACGCAGCAGAAACGATATCCGGGTATGGGGACTTGCGGCGCGGGGCAATATCAGGCTGCTGGAGCAGCAGATCAGAGAATTTCGTCCCAGGCTGGTGGCAGTCTGGGAGGAAGAAAAGGCGAAAGATCTCAGAGAGCGGACGGCTGATCTGGATGTGGAGATCCAAAGTGGAATGGAAGGGCTTTGCGCCGTTGCAGTGATGCCCGAGATACAGCTTTTGTTCACGGCAGTCGTGGGAATGATCGGGATCCGTCCCACCATTGCAGCCATAGAAGCCGGAAAGGATATCGGACTGGCCAACAAGGAGACGCTGGTTGCGGCAGGTCATATCATTATGCCCCTGGCAAAAGAAAAACAGGTTTCCATCCTTCCGGTGGACAGTGAGCACAGCGCTATTTTCCAGGCACTGCAGGGAAATGAAAAAGAGGAGGTGAAAAAGATCCTCCTGACAGCGTCGGGCGGACCTTTTCGCGGGAAAAAAAGAGAGGAACTGAGACATATTCAGGTGGAAGATGCTCTTCGCCACCCCAACTGGGAGATGGGCAGGAAGATTACCATAGACTCTTCTACCATGATCAATAAAGGTCTGGAGGTGATAGAGGCAAGATGGCTGTTTGACGTCCTGCCGGAAAACATACAGGTAGTGGTCCAGCCGCAGAGCGTGATCCATTCCATGGTAGAATACAGGGACGGCTCTGTGATGGCGCAGCTTGGTACGCCGGATATGAGACTTCCCATCCAGTACGCCCTTTCTTATCCTCACAGGTGGGAGCTTTCAGGAGAGAGATTGGATTTCTGGACGCTTTCCCGACTGGATTTTGAAAAACCGGATCTGGAGACCTTTCAGGGACTGAGGCTGGCATACGAGGCCGGAAGAAGAGGAGGAAGCCTTCCTACCGTGCTGAATGCGGCGAACGAGCTGGCGGTTGCACGGTTTTTGGAGAAAAAGATAGGGTATCTGGACATTGCGGATCTGATCGAAGGCTGTATGGCATGTCACAGATTCATAGAAGATCCGGATCTTGCACAGATTTTGGAAACAGAAAAATGGGCGCACGAAGAGGTGGAAAGACGGATCGGAAGATAGAAGGAGGACAGAGCGTTTGGGAATCATCTTGGCAATTTTAATCTTTAGCTTTATTATATTGTTTCATGAGCTGGGACACTTTCTGGCGGCCAAAAAGCAGGGGATCCAAGTGTTTGAATTTTCTCTGGGACTGGGCCCTACCTTGCTTTCCAAAGAATACAAGGGGACAAAGTACTGTCTGAAGGCGCTGCCCTTTGGAGGCTCCTGCATGATGGGAGAGGATGAAGGCGATTCAGAGCTTCAGGGAAATTTTCAAGAGAAATCCGTATGGGGCAGAATGCTGGTCATTGCGGCAGGCCCTCTCTTTAATTTTATCCTTGCCATGATCCTTGCAGTGGTGCTGGTGGGAATATCCGGTTACGACAGGCCGGTGATAAAATCGGTGGAAGAGGGGTATCCGGCAGCGGAAGCGGGGATCCGGGCGGGAGATACCATATTGAAGATGGGAGATAAAACCATCCATCTGTATCGGGAGATCCCTATTTATAACCGCTTCCATCAGGGAGAAACGGTAACGGTCACTTATCTGCAAAAGGGGGAGAAAAAACAGGCACAGCTGACGCCGAAGCTGGACGAAGAGGCAGGGTATTACCGCATCGGAATCGGAGGAGGCGCCGTCCAGAAAGCCAATCTGCGGACCATGTTCCAGTATGGCTGGTACGAAGTAAGATTCAGCGTTTCCAATACGCTGGAAAGCCTGAAAATGTTGTTTACGGGAAAACTTAGCGTAAAAGAATTGTCCGGACCGGTGGGAATCGTAAATGTAGTAGATAATACCTATCAACAGAGCAAATCCTATGGGATAAAGATAGTTGCGGCGCAGCTGCTGAGCATTGCAGTCCTTTTGTCTGCCAACCTGGGCGTTATGAATCTTTTGCCGCTTCCGGCTCTGGACGGAGGAAGACTGGTGTTTCTGATTCTGGAAGCCATACGGGGAAAACGGATCGCTCCGGAAAAAGAGGGGTATGTTCACCTGGTAGGGATCATTCTTCTTCTGGGATTGATGATCTTTGTTCTGTTTCAGGATATTTACCGGATATTTTTTTAAGGAGGACGATTGGAGAATCACATCTTTGCTGTTGTGTGGATCTGCCTGGGCATGGCGTCCTATGAAGACCTGCGAGACAGAAGAGTCCGGGAGGGCTGGATCTGGTGTATTGCAGGAGCAGGGATAAGCCGCCTCTGGCTGGGAGAGGGGAAGGAAGCGTGGGATGTCCTGCTGGGAGGCTGCGTTGCCTTCCTGCTGTTTGTGCTGATCCTTCTGTGGTTTCCGGGCGCTTTCGGAGGAGGCGATGTGAAGCTGTACGCAGCGGCGGGGCTGTCGCTGGGGCCGGTGGGAGCAGGCGTGGGATTGGCTGTAGCGATTTTGACGGCGGGAGTGGCGCTTCTTCTGTCGCCTTCCTTCCGGGAACAGAAAGAGATCCCTTTTGTTCCTTTTTTGAGTGTAGGAATCTTCCTGGGATTTTGTTTTGGAGAACAGATACAAAACTGGTATCTTTCCTGAACAGGAAAAGAAAATCGTATATTCGATCACACATACTGAATCAGGAAGGAGCAGGAGGAAACCTGAAAGAACGCCCTTTTCCGGAAACCGCAGTCGATGCAGGATCCGGAGAAAGGGCGTTTTTGAACGGCTAGTTTTCTAACCGGAATGTAACGACAACCGGTTCGTGGTCCGAGTAGGCATATCCGGTATTTTTATTCTCGTAGGTAATACAGGTGATGTTGTCCGAGATGATGAAACCGTCCAGAGTGACGGTGTAGGTTTTCCCTTCCACATAAGGCATGTCGGCGTTTCGCGCGCTGTTCCAAAGGCGTTCCTTCTCCTGAGAAGAAAGGGTATCCATACAGAAAGAAAAATGCCGGGGAAGACTGGTTCTGGGGAAGGGATAAGCCCAGGAGGCGCGATCTTCTGCCTGTCCTTCCTCAGCCTTAAGATCATGGTTAAAATCTCCGCCGCACAGGACATAATTGCCGGCTGCATATTCCTTCTTCATGTCTTCTGTGAGCATCCCTACCTGAGCGGTACGGATCTCATCGCTGTTTCCATAGGCAGACAGATGGAGATTGAAAATGACAAGCTCTTTGCCGTTGTCTACCGGGATTCGGGAAATGGTGTAGCACCGGTCCAGATCAAACAGCTTGGAAAAGCCTGTGGAGATGGGAAGGCTCCTTCTTTCGGAAGAAAGAATGCCGTATCTGGAGAAGGTGGACAGACCTGCTTTGTTTTTGCCGTGAGGCTGCTGCAGGGGATACATCAGAAAAGGAGAATCATAGTTGACCCCAAATGCACTGTGATACTCCGGCAGAGCCTGTTTTAAAAGCTGATACTGATCCACATGGTAGCTGCGGGTTCCGTCCAGGTCGATCTCCTGGATCAGGGCAAAATCCGGATGGATGTCTCCTACCAGGGCGCCGGCCTGCTTTACGGCATTCGTGACACTGGCTTTGGATTTTCCCCAGGAGTATTTTCCCCCGTCCATAAAGAAGCTGTAATCGGGAAGATAAGCGCCGAAACCGATATTGTAGGTTACCGCCGTATATTCCTTTCCCGCCGTCAGAACAGTTTCTGACTGGGGGCTCTCTGCTGTTTCCGGTGTCAGGTCCTGATGATCCGGAATCCTGTGGTAAGATAAGAAAACGTAGGCGACGTATCCTGCGACGGTCAGCGCAAGGATACCGATGGCGATCCCCAGCCATTTTAATACTTTTTTCATGTTAAAAACCTCCCTGTTATGATTATCTCCATCATACCACAAACAAGAGAGTGGGCAAAGAAGAAGCTGTTGGAAACAGCTTAGAAATTGCCTGGAAGCGATTTGGAAATTGTTTTTTGGAAAAATCAAAAATTCTATTGAAAAAGAAAACGCTTTATAGTATAATCTCTACAATTTGGGCAGATATAACTGTTTCAGAGAAGCATCCGGAAGGATAAGGCGGTTTTGTGTCTGCACAGACTGCCTTTTATTTTGCAGAAAAGTATCCCCTGTGAAAAAGGACTCCGCAGGGAGAGGGCACGGCGGAACAGGCTGGTTAGGAAAAAACGGTCTGCTGCAGGCAGAGGATCCTGTCTTGCAGGATTCTCTTTTAGGGAAAAACAGGAGACAACAGAAAGGAATGGTGAAGGAATGAAAGCATTTCTGATACTGGAGGACGGAACTGTGTTTGAAGGGACGGCCATAGGGGCGAAAAAGGACGTGATCAGTGAGATCGTATTTAATACCTCCATGACCGGTTATCTGGAAGTTTTGACGGACCCCTCTTATGCAGGGCAGGCAGTCATTATGACGTATCCTCTGATCGGCAATTACGGAGTTACGCCGGACATGGAATCCGGGAGGGCATGGCCGGACGGATACATCGTCAGAGAACTTTCCAGAACGCACAGCAATTTCCGGAGTGAAGGAAGTATTCAGGAGTTTTTGGAAAAAGAAGGCGTCCCGGGAATTGCAGGAGTAGATACCCGCAGCCTGACGAAACTTCTAAGAGAAAAAGGGACGATGAACGGGATGATCACTACAGATCCCTCCTATTGTCTGGAAGAGGTGGTCAGGCAGCTAAGAACACACCGGATAGATTCTGTAATGGAGCAGGTTACCTGCAAGGAGATCTATACGGTATCGGGACAAGGACTGAGAGTGGCTTTGATGGATTTCGGAGCCAAGGAAAATATGATACGTTCCTTAAAGAAAAGAGGGTGTGAGGTGACGGTATATCCGGCATTTACACCGGCAGAGCTCATCATTCAAAATCATCCGGACGGGATCCTGTTATCAAACGGACCTGGCGATCCGGAGTCTTATACATCTATTATCGAGGAAGTCAGAAAACTCTATCATACCGATATTCCCATTTTTGCAATCTGTCTCGGACATCAGCTGATGGCGCTGGCAAACGGGGCAAGCACCTACAAATTGAAATACGGACACCGCGGAGGCAACCATCCTGTAAAAGATCTGAGTACCGGGAGGGTTTATATCTCTGCCCAAAATCACGGATATGCAGTAGATCCGGATACCATGGATCCAAAGATCGCGAAAGAATCCTTCTGCAATGTCAACGACGGAACCAATGAAGGACTGGAGTATGTGGGGAAATCCATTTTTACCGTCCAGTTTCATCCGGAAGCCTGTCCGGGACCGCAGGATCTGGATTACCTGTTTGACAGATTCATCGAGAGAATGAAAGGAGAAACGTCATGCCAAAGATAGCATCCATTAAAAAAGTACTGGTACTGGGATCGGGACCCATTGTGATCGGACAGGCGGCGGAGTTTGATTATGCGGGAACGCAGGCGTGCCGTTCTCTCAAGGAAGAGGGAATCGAAGTCGTTCTTCTAAATTCCAATCCGGCTACGATCATGACGGATAAAGATATTGCAGACCATGTCTATATTGAACCGCTGACGTTTGAAGTCGTAGAGCAGCTGATTAAAAAAGAAAAACCGGACAGCATCCTGCCGACGCTGGGGGGCCAGGCGGCCTTGAACCTGGCGATGGAGCTGGAGGAAAAGGGAGTTCTGGAAGAAAATCAGGTGCGTCTGATCGGAACCACATCGGAAACCATTAAAAAAGCGGAAGACCGGTTGGAATTTAAAACAACCATGGAAAAAATCAAGGAGCCCTGCGCAGCTTCCCTGGTGGTGGAGTCGGTGGAAGAGGGAGCGGCCTTTGCCGAAAAAATCGGATATCCGGTAGTGCTTCGTCCGGCGTATACCCTGGGGGGGAGTGGGGGCGGGATCGCACACAACCGGGCGCAGCTGGAAGAGATCCTGGCAAACGGACTCAGGCTTTCCCGGGTAGGGCAGGTGCTGGTGGAGCGCTGTATTTCCGGTTGGAAGGAGATCGAATATGAAGTGATGCGGGATGCGAAAGGCAACTGCATCACCGTCTGCAATATGGAAAATCTGGACCCGGTGGGCGTACACACAGGGGACAGTGTGGTGGTGGCGCCCTCCCAGACGCTGGGAGATAAAGAATACCAGATGCTTCGGAGTTCTGCCCTGAACATCATCAGTGAACTGAACATTACAGGCGGCTGCAACGTTCAGTATGCGCTGCATCCGGACACCTTTGAATATTGTGTGATCGAGGTGAATCCCAGAGTCAGCCGTTCCTCTGCGCTGGCTTCTAAGGCAACCGGCTACCCCATAGCAAAGGTGGCCGCCAAGATCGCCTTGGGATATACCCTGGATGAGATCAAAAACGCCGTAACGAAAAAGACCTACGCCAGCTTTGAGCCGATGCTGGATTACTGTGTGGTAAAAATGCCGCGGCTTCCTTTTGATAAGTTTTTAAATGCCAAAAGAAGCCTGTCTACGCAGATGAAGGCAACCGGAGAAGTCATGAGCATCTGTGACAATTTTGAAGGAGCTTTGATGAAAGCCATCCGTTCCTTGGAGCAACACGTAGACAGCTTGCTGTCCTATGATTTTTCAGAGGTGGAAACGGAAGAACTGATGGAATCCATGAGGACCACGGACGACCGGCATATCTGGAAGATCGCAGAGGCCATCCGAAGAGGAATTTCAAAGGATCAGATCTACGAAGCTACAAAGATGGACAGGTGGTTTCTGGACAAGATCGCCTGCCTGGTGGAGATGGAGGATCGGCTGAGAACAGAAGAACTGACAGAAGGACTATTAAGGGAAGCCAAGCGGGTAGAATTTCCGGATTCCGTGATCGCCGCATTACGGGGAGTAACGGTAAAAGAGATAGAGCAAAAGAGGAAAGTGATGGGGATCACCGCCGCCTACAAGATGGTAGACACCTGTGCGGCAGAATTTGCGGCAGAAACACCTTACTATTATTCGGTGTACGGCAGTGACAACGAGGCGATAGCAGAATCCGGAAAAAAGAAGGTGCTGGTGCTGGGATCCGGACCTATCCGGATCGGGCAGGGGATCGAGTTTGATTTCTGCTCGGTGCACTGTACCTGGGCATTTGCAAAGGAAGGTTATGAGACCATCATCATCAACAACAACCCGGAGACGGTAAGTACGGACTTTGACATTGCAGATAAGCTGTATTTCGAGCCGCTGACGCCGGAAGATGTGGCAAACGTGGTGGAACTGGAACGTCCGGATGGAGCGGTGGTACAGTTTGGAGGGCAGACCGCCATAAAGCTGACGAAGGCGCTGATGGAAATGGGAGTGACTATTCTGGGAACTTCCGCCGAAGATGTGGATGCTGCCGAAGACAGGGAACTGTTCGACAAGATCCTGGAAGACTGTGAGATACCAAGGCCTAGTGGTGGAACGGTATTTACGGCAGAAGAGGCAAAAGAAGTGGCAAACAGGCTGGGGTACCCGGTGCTGGTCCGCCCCTCCTATGTGCTGGGAGGACAGGGGATGCAGATTGCTATTAATGACCATGACATCGAAGAATTTATGGGGATCATCAACCGGATCGCACAGGATCATCCCATTCTGGTAGACAAATATCTTCAGGGAAAAGAAATCGAAGTAGATGCGGTCTGCGACGGAGAGGAGATCCTGATCCCGGGAATCATGGAGCATATTGAACGGGCGGGAATCCATTCGGGAGACAGTATCTCCGTCTACCCGGCACAGAGTCTTTCAGAAAAGGCAAAGGAGAAGATCGGAGAGTATACCAGGAGACTGGCAAAATCCCTGCATGTGGTGGGTCTGATCAACATTCAGTTTATTGTGTGCGAAGAAGAGGTATATGTGATCGAGGTGAATCCAAGATCCAGCCGGACAGTTCCCTATATCAGCAAGGTAACGGGGATCCCTATCGTGCCGCTGGCAGTAAAAGCCATGACAGGTCACCGGTTAAAAGACCTGGGATATACGGCGGGCCTGCAAAAAGAAGCAGATTATGTGGCGGTCAAAATGCCGGTATTTTCCTTTGAAAAGATCAGAGGTGCGGAAATCAGTCTGGGACCGGAAATGAAGTCTACCGGAGAATGTCTGGGGATCGCGCCGACTTTTGACGAGGCTTTGTATAAAGCGTTTCTGGGAGCGGGAATCCGCCTTCCCAAGTACAAAAATATGATCATAACAGTCAGGGATGCAGACAAAGAAAAGGCAGCAGAGCTGGGAAAGAGGTTTGAAGCGTTTGGATATCGGATCTTTGCCACCAGAGGAACAGCTGAAGCCCTGCGAGACAGGGGAGTCAAGGCAGATCAGATCAACAAGATCGAGCAGGAATCCCCCAACCTGATGGATCTGATCCTGGGACACAGGATCGACCTGATCATTGATACGCCCCAGCAGGGAGCAGACCGGTCGGAGGATGGATTCCTGATCCGGCGAAGTGCCATTGAAACAGGAGTTCACGTGCTGACAGCCATTGATACGGCAGAGGCTCTGATCGGAAGCCTGGAAAGTACCACAAAAGGGCAGATGGATCTGGTGGATATTGCAGAACTAGGATAGCGGAAAAGAGGGTGGAAAGAAGAGGAATCTGCCAATGGAGCTTTAAAAGAAAAGGATGGATACAGATGAAGCTGTTCCCATGAATAGAATTAATACGATTAGTGAAAAAATAAGATAAGAGCAGATTGGCAAACATCGTAAGAAACAAGAGAACAGGTACTGTCGCGCAGACGGGCAAGGGATCTGTGTGACAGTGCCATTTTCATGTGAGCGTACTAGCAGAAACTATGAAAAAATCAACCAGACAGAAAAAAGACAGAAGAAAGTCAGCTGAAATAAAAGAAAGGATATTGACAAAGCCCGGATATTTATTGTATAGTACTACTGTTGCAGATTTCATATGTGCTGCCTTGGCTCAGTCGGTAGAGCGTCGCCTTGGTAAGGCGGAGGTCGGCGGTTCAAGTCCGCTAGGCAGCTTGCAAAAGTAGGGTCTTTTTCGTAAGAAGGAGGCTTTATTTTTTTGAGGTTTCACAAGACAAGAAAAATCCCGGAAAGATTGTCTTACGCTTTTTTCTGTGGTAAGATAAATCCCAGTAAGTAATGAGATTCAGGAGGAAAAGTATGGGAGAAGCAGCAGTTTCCAAAAATTTTATCGAGCAGGAGATCGACAAGGATCTGGCAGAAGGAGTCTACGATACCGTGTGTACCAGATTTCCGCCGGAGCCCAACGGATATCTTCATATAGGACACGCCAAATCCATTTTATTGAACCATGGGCTGGCACAGAAATACAAAGGAACCTTCCATCTGAGATTTGACGATACCAATCCCTTAAAAGAGGATATGGAGTTTGTAGAGTCCATCAAAGCGGATGTGGAGTGGCTGGGGGCCGACTGGAAAGAGCACCTTTATTTTGCCTCCGATTATTTTGAGGCCATGTATGAGTGCGCCGTAAAGCTGATCAAAAAAGGGAAGGCGTTCGTATGTGATCTGTCGGCAGAAGAGATCCGGCAGTATCGCGGCACCCTGACGGAAGCCGGGAAGAACAGCCCTTATCGTGACAGGAGCATAGAAGAAAATCTGAAGCTGTTTGAAGAAATGCGCAGGGGAGTATACAAGGACGGAGAGAAGGTACTGCGTGCCAAGATCGACATGTCCTCTCCCAATATTAATATGCGGGATCCGGTGATCTACCGGGTAGCGCACCTGACCCATCATAATACGGGCGATACCTGGTGCATTTATCCCATGTACGATTTTGCACACCCCATCGAGGATGCGGTGGAGAAGATCACGCATTCTATCTGTACTTTGGAATTTGAGGATCACAGACCTCTGTACGACTGGGTGGTCAGGGAATGTGAATTCTCTCCGGCTCCCCGACAGATCGAATTTGCCAAGCTGTATCTGACCAATGTGGTAACCGGAAAACGATATATTAAAAAGCTGGTGACAGACGGGATCGTGGACGGCTGGGATGATCCGAGGCTGGTGTCCATAGCGGCGCTTCGCAGGAGAGGATTTACGCCGGAATCCCTGAAGATGTTCGTAGAACTGTGCGGGGTATCCAAAAGCAACAGCTCTGTGGACTATGCTATGCTGGAGTACTGCATCCGGGAAGATCTGAAAATGAAGAAACCCAGGATGATGGCAGTCTTGGATCCCATCAAGCTGGTGATCGATAATTATCCCGAGGGGAAAACAGAGGAGCTTTGTGTGGAAAACAATCTGGAAAATCCGGAGCTGGGAACCAGAAAGCTTCTGTTTGAAAGGGAGTTGTACATTGAGCGGGAAGACTTTATGGCGGAGCCGCCAAAGAAGTACTTCCGCCTGTTTCCGGGGAACGAAGTCCGCCTGATGCACGGATATTTTGTCACCTGCACCGGCTATGAGGCGGATGATGACGGTACGATCCGGGTGGTGCACTGTACCTATGATCCGGAAACCAAATGCGGAAGCGGATTTACAGGAAGGAAGGTAAAGGGGACCATCCACTGGGTGCCGGCGTCTTCCTGCAAGGAGGCGGAAGTCCGTCTGTATGAGAATCTGGTGGACGAAGAAAAGGGTGTCTACAACAAGGAAGACGGCTCTTTGAACCTGAACCCCAATTCCCTGCAGGTACGCAGGTGCTACGTGGAGGACAGCTTCGAGGAGGCAAAAGCCTATGACAGCTTCCAGTTTGTGAGAAACGGATACTTCTGCATCGACGCAAAAGATTCCCGAAAAGAGCATCTGGTCTTTAACAGGATCGTATCCCTGAAGTCTTCTTTTAAATTACCAAAATAAGATGATGAATGAATTGACGATAAATCTGAATCCGGAAAAAGCAGCGCCGCTGTATGAACAGATTTACGAATATATCCGCAAAGATATTCAAAGAGGGCAGCTTACCGTTGGGGCAAGGCTGCCCTCTACCAGAGCTTTGGCACAGTATCTGGAAGTCAGCAGAAGCACCGTTGTGCTGGCATATGAACAGCTTCTGTCGGAAGGATATATTGAATCGCGGCCATGCAAAGGGTTTTTTGTAGCAGAAATAGAGGGACTTTATCAGCTTTCGACAAAGGAAGTCCGCTTCCGGACGAAGCTGGAGAAAAAAGAAACGGTGGAGTTTGATTTTTCCCCCAGTGGCGTGGATCTAAACAGCTTTCCTTATTCGGTATGGAGAAAGCTGTCAAAGGAAGTGCTGCTGGATGCCAGAGCAGAACTGTTCCGGGTGGGAGATCCTCAGGGAGAACCGGGATTTCGCAGAGCGATCTGTACATATCTGCATCAGGCAAGAGGCGTGGTATGTACACCGGAGCAAGTGATCGTGGGAGCGGGAAGCGACTGTGTGCTTTTGATCCTTTCCCTGATCCTGGGGAGAGATCGGGTGATAGCCTTTGAAGATCCGGCATACCGACAGGCCTATCGTCTGGCGAAAGGTATGGATTATGACACGATTCCCGTGGAAATGGACAGGCAGGGAATGCAGGTATCCAAACTAAGGCAGACGAAGGCGGACACGGCATATGTGACCCCCTCCCATCAGTTTCCCACAGGAGTTATTATGCCGCTGGGACGACGGATGGAGCTGCTGAAATGGGCGGGAGAACGGGAAGGAAGATACATCATAGAAGACGACTATGACAGTGAATTTCGCTACAAGGGGAAACCGATTCCGGCTCTGCAGGGATACGACAGGCAAGGAAGAGTGATCTATCTGGGCACTTTTTCAAAATCCATCGCTCCGGCGATTCGGTTAAGCTACATGGTCCTGCCGGAACCGGTGTTAGAAGAATACCGGAAAAAAGCCCGGTTTATACAGTCTACCGTTTCCAAAGTGGATCAGATGATCGTGCAGAGATTTTTAGAGGAAGGATACTACGAGAGACATCTAAATAAAATGCGCGCCGCCTATAAAGGCAGGCATGACGTGCTGTTGGAGGAGATGAAGGCGCTGCTCCCGGTATGCAAGGTGGAAGGGGAACACAGCGGGGTACACATTTTGCTACGTTTCTCGGAAGGCTACAGGGAGGAAGAGCTGATCCGAAAAGCCGGGGAAAAAGGAATCCGGGTCTATGGACTTTCCGGATTTTATATCGGGAGGAAAAAAGAAACGGAAGCCGTGCTGCTTTTGGGCTACGCGACCTTAACGGAAGAAGAAATCCGGCAGGCGGTGCGAAGACTGAAAGATTGTTGGAAAGAGGAATAAAAACCGATGGAAAGAAGGAAGAGACAAGGAAGAAAAAAGGAAAAGGATATGAAGAAACGGGCCAAAAGCGGTCTGCTTCGTGTTGTGTTCAGCCGTATCGGGATCATGGCCGTTCTCCTTCTGCTTCAGATCTGGATCTTTGTGGGCAGTATCTATTTTTTGAAAATGTATGCGCCGTACATTTATGGAGCATTGATCATTGTGGAAGTAGTGGTGCTGATCCAGTTGATCAATTCCAGCGGGAATCCGGAGACGAAGATGACCTGGATGCTGGTGGTTTTGATCATTCCGGTGTTCGGAGCGCTGTTTTACCTGTTTGTAAAATCGCAGCTGGAAAGCCAGTTTCTAAAACGGAGACTGACGACCCTGAAGATCGAGACGGGAGAGTACACCAGGCAGGAGGAGGAAGTGGTAAAAGCACTTTGGGCAAGCCGGTCAGCCAATGCCCAGCTTTCCTACTATCTGTCAAACCGTCTGGGCTTTCCCACCTACCGCAACACGGAGGCCAGATACTTTCCTTCCGGTGAGAAAAAATTTGCGGCAATGCTCCATGAACTGGAAAAGGCGAAGAAATTCATCTTTCTGGAATATTTTATCGTGGAAACAGGATATATGTGGAATTGCGTGCTGGACATCCTGAAGAAGAAGGCGGCGGCCGGCGTAGAAGTGAGGTTTATGTATGACGGAATGTGTTCCATCTCCATGCTGCCATACGACTATCCGTCCCAGCTGAAACAGTACGGGATCCGCTGCAAGATCGTAAACAAGCTGAAACCCTTCCTGTCTACCATTCAGAATAACCGGGACCACAGAAAAATCTGTGTGATTGACGGAAAGGTGGCATTTACCGGAGGCGTGAATCTGGCGGATGAGTATATCAATCGGAAAGAGCGGTTTGGTCACTGGAAGGATACGGCGGTGATGCTGCGGGGAGAGGCGGTACAAAGCTTTACCATGATGTTTCTGGAAATGTGGAACGTAGACGAGAAGACTACGGAGAACTATGAGGCCTATCTGTCGCCGAAAAGCGCCGGACTCCGGCGGGAATGGGGATATGTGATCCCTTACGGAGACAGTCCGTTTGACAACGAAAACGTAGGCGAGGAAGTGTATTTCCACATTTTGAACCATGCCAAGAAATATGTGCACATCATGACGCCTTATCTGATCCTGGACAATGAGATGATGCGGACGCTGACTCGGGTGGCTAAAAGTGGGATTGAAGTGATCATCATCATGCCCTCCATCCCGGATAAGTGGTATGCCTTTATGCTGGCAAAAACCTACTACAAAGAACTGATCGAAAGCGGCGTGCAGATCTACGAATACCGACCGGGCTTTGTCCATGCCAAGGTGTTTGTATCTGACGGCGATACAGCGACGGTGGGAACCATCAACCTGGATTACAGGAGTCTGTATCTTCATTTTGAGTGCGGAACCTTTTTGTACAACAATTCCGAGATTGAAAAAATCGAGGAGGATTTCGGGCGGACACTTCTGAAGTGTCATAAAGTAACGCTGATGGAAGTAAAAAATATGAGTCTGTTTTCCAAAATAGCGGGGCGGATCCTGCGGCTGACAGCGCCGCTGATGTAGAGAAATTTTGTTTTACAGATGAAATAATATGTAGTATAATGCACACGTTGAGTCAAAGGATGAAGGAACAAGGCAGTGATGCAGGAGGAATAATATGGTAAAAGCAGTCGTGGGAGCGAACTGGGGAGATGAAGGAAAAGGGAAGATCACCGATATGCTAGCAAAAAAGGCTGACATCATCGTAAGATACCAGGGAGGAGCAAATGCG
>NZ_JAXFXH010000021.1:0-20568 GCF_034091795.1 Suipraeoptans intestinalis
AGTAGGAGTAGCCTTGCCCGAAAAATCACTGGAACTGCGCCACGCAATCATTTCTATCCAGATGATCGAGGAAGAAATCTCAGAGATAGAATCAGAGATAAACAAGCTTATGAGCAACCTAGATTCTTCAATTACTACAATCCCAGGGATCGGTATCCAGATGGGTGCAGTCATCCTCGCGGAGATAGGTGATTTCACCCAATTTGACAGTCCTGATAAAATATTGGCATTTGCATGGAAAGATAACAGGGCGTTCTGTAAATATATCTGCCCGATTACCGTATTCCTAAAGCCCATGAGTTAGAATGCATCCTTTGCATGGAGTGCGTGAAAGCATGCCCGAAGAGGGCATTATAGCATCGCCACAGATACGGATTTTCCATGAACTGTGTGCAAAAGACAAAGGACGACAGCTTTCGTTGTCGTCCTTTGTCTTTTCGGCTTCCTTCCTACTAATGGGAGGATGCCGTTTTTGCTTTTTCTTCTAAACTTCCTTCTCTTTCAGAAGATTTTTCATACTGTTCAGGCTGATGGCCAGAGTGGAGAGGTTGTGGAACATAGCCGAAGTGGTGGGCTGTATCCGTCCTCCTACTCCCAAAAGGATCAACGCCGTGTTGATGGCCACAATATCCCGGTAATTCCGGTTGATTCGTTTCATCAGCGCGTTGCTCAGACGTTTCAGCCGCACGATCTCGTACAGGTCGTCTGCCGCTATGGTAATATCTGCGATCTCTCTTGCCAGCTCTGCCCCGTCGCTGATGGCGATCCCTGCATCCGCCGCAGAAAGTGCAGGAGAATCATTCACTCCGTCTCCCACCATCACCACTTTTCTGCCTGCCCTCTTTTCTTTTTCAATAAAGTTGGCCTTATCCTCCGGCAGCACTTCTGAAAAATACTCATCGACTCCTACTCTGGACGCAACTGCCGCCGCTGTCCGTTCGCTGTCACCCGTCATCATCACGATCCGTTCAAATCCCGCCTGCTTTAGCGCCTTTACTACGGCTGCTCCTTCCGGCCGGAGAGGATCCTCAATGCACAGCACTGCCGCCAGCTTTCCATCTACCGCCAGATACAGATGGGAATACTCCGGCGGGAGCATGTCGAATGCCTCCTGGTATTCTTCCCGGATCACGCACTTTTCATCTTCAAACACAAAGTGGGCGCTTCCAATGATAACCCGCTTGTCTTCTACATAAGAAGAGATTCCATGTGCCACTATATACTCCACGCTGGAGTGCATCTCTTCATGATCCAGTCCCTTCTTCTTTGCCGCATGAACCACTGCCTTTGCCATAGAATGAGGGAAATGCTCCTCCAGACACGCCGCCAGCCGCAGCAGCTCCTCTTCGCTCCTCTGACAGAAGGGAATGATCTTTCTCATGGAAGGTCTCGCCTTGGTAAGCGTTCCCGTCTTGTCAAACACGATGGTCTTTGCCTCCGCAACAGCTTCCAGGAATTTTCCGCCCTTCACCGTGATGTCATAGGTCCCGGCCTCCCGGATGGCTGACAATACCGTAAGCGGCATGGCAAGCTTCAGCGCGCAGGAAAAATCTACCATCAAAACAGACAATGCTTTGGACATGTTCCTGGTCAACGCCCAGGCAGCCACCGTCCCTGCCAAAGTCAGGGGCACCAGCTTGTCCGCCAGCCTCTCTGCTTTTCCTTCCACAGAAGATTTTAATTTTTCTGATTCCTCGATCATGGTCACGATCTTTTCATATTTGGAAGCACCGGAAATCTTCTTTACCGCAAAAACGACCTCGCCCTCCTCCAGGACACTGCCTGCGTAAACGTAAGCTCCGGCTTCTTTGTGCACCGGAAGCGGTTCTCCTGTCAAGGAAGCCTGATTGACCATACCGTCCCCTTCTGTAACGATTCCGTCAAAGGGGATCACGCTTCCCATATGTACCACGATCCGGTCCTCTTCCCGGACAGTTCTGGCATCCACCAAAACCTCCTGGTCTTCTGTCTTCAACCATACCTTGGACACGTTCAAAGACATGCTGCGCGCCAGATCCCCCACCGATTTCTTGTGGGTCCACTCTTCCAGGATCTCTCCGATCCGAAGAAGAAACATGACAGACGCCGCCGTGCCGATCTGCCCTCTTGCCAGGGAAACGCCAATGGCTGTCGCGTCCAATACCGCTACCTCCAGCTTTCCCTTCAGCAGGCTTTGCAGTCCGGCCTTCAGGTATTTGACAGCCTTTAGTACCGTTACGGCTACGCCTAGCGGATAAGGCAAAAACGTCTTGGTAAAGTACCGGATGGCCGTTTCTGTGATCAGTTTTTCTTTGTACAGCTTGTTGAGTCTTCTCCCGGAATTGGCGGCGGCCAGCTCCGGAAGCTCTACGGACGCATATCGGAATTCCTGCAGCGCCCGGATCAGGGCTCTTCTGTCTCCGATAAAGCAAACGCAGGCATCGGCCGTCCGTTCATACACCTTTGCCTGCGTGACATATTCCAGCGTGTTCAAATAGTACAGCAGCCTCTCCGCTTCTTCTGTCGTCATCTGTCCCTGTACCAGATGGATACGGATCCTTCCCGGAATTTCATGCTTGATTACAAATTTCAATTACACTTCTCCTGCCTTGTCTTCTGCCGCTTCACACACTGCATCTTCTACCACTTCGCCCTCTTTTACACGGCGCACCTCGTTGATATGCTTTGCTTCCGCCAGCACGTCCTCTGCATTTGCCTGCACGGTCTCCGCCGTCTTTAACACACAGTCCTTGACACGAAGAGCCGCTGCGGTACAGTTTGTATATACCTTCTTGGCATCCTTGCTGGAAAGCAGCTTCACTCCGGCTGTTCCAAACAAAACGCCCCCTGCAAACAATCCGATCTTCTTCCATTTAAAAATATCCATGTTCTTATCCTCCTTTTTCCATACCGTTTCCCGCCCTTCTTCCGAAAGGCCTACGGCAGCTTTACTTGTGTTTCATGCCGGTGTAAAATACCATCCCCAGGCAAAATACCATGAGCCACGCCCAAAAACGATGTTGTTTCAAGATGCCACCTCCTGTGCTTCTGCGCCGTCGTTCCGATGTCCTTCCCTCTTCTGGGAGGACTCTCGATGCGTTCCGGCCGCCACTTCCTTGTAAATGCATTCTCAAACGTATTTTATTATACAAAAAAAAATCAGCCTTCGTCAAACTTTTTTCTCTCGCCATTTCTTATGTTTTTCTTAGTTTCCCCGGAAAGCTTTTCTTACACCTGCAAAAACAGCCCTGCCTCCTTCTTTGGCAGAGCTGTCGTCCTGTTTCTTTTTTACGTCTTACAAAAGCGTGTGTCCACCGTGATCCGGCTTCTCCTTTTAGCAGCATCCACAGCAGTTATGGGGCTTTATGCCTCCCATTCCTTCCTGGCTCGCTCCTGCATCTGTGAAAGCGGCTCTACTCCTGAGTTACTATCCGGTCGGGACAGAGAATGTGCGGCACAAAGCGCTCCCGTATACAGGGCTTCTGCCAGGCTGCCGTCTTTGTAAGCCGTATACAACACCCCGGCACAAAACGCATCTCCGGCTCCTGTCGTTCCCTGTATATACCCTTTTGGAAGGGAAAAGCTGGGCACCTTCACTCTTTCCCCCGTCCGGCAATCCAGGCCGTACCCGCAGGCAGGAGAATGTACCACCGCCCACTTCCCCACGCCCAGAGAAGCCAGCTTCTCCAAACCTTCCCAGACCTTTTCTTCCAGGATCCCTTCCTCGTCATACATCTGTATCCCGGAGGTTCCGCTGCCTTCCACCTCATTGACCACCAGATAGTCGGTGTACTGCAGGGCAGGCCACACCACTTCCCGGTACCTGTCGCCTTCTTCCGATACCATGTCCACAGAGGTTTCCATCCCTCTTCTTTTGGCCTCCGCCAGCACCCTGGCTCCTCTGGTCCCATAGCTTTCATCCGGCTCATCCAGCCTTCCCAGCAGCAAAAGATATTCCAGATGAAACAGCCTGGCATCCAGCCTGTCAAAGTCAATATGCTCTTCCCCGTAACTTAAGGTTGTTCCCGGATCATAGAAAAAAGTCCTCTGTTTGCTGCTTTCTTCCGTCATGGCAAAGGTCACTGCCGTCCTTCCCCATCTTGTTATATTGTCTGTCTGAATGTTGGGATACTGTTTCAGCGTATCCCGGATCAGATTCCCATAGTCGTCTTCCCCGATCATCCCGCTGACTTTCAGGGGCAGTGTCTCATCCATTCTGGCCAGATCAATGACCAGGTTGTTCAATCCGCCTGTGTGGGGAACCGCATCCTTCAGCCATGCCAGATTTCCCTTTTTGGGATATACATCAATGGTATAGCCGATATCTGCGATCAGCGTTCCTGCCAGCGCGATTCCTTCCCGTCCCATACGCTCCTCCTTGTTCCTTCTGTAAGATCTGTTTTTTCTGTCTCTTTGTTTTCTTAAGCGCACCCTTTTTGGGAATATCCGCGACAGACGCGGGACTTCCCGGTACTGTATCCGTTATTTCCCCGCTCTGGGATATTCGTTGCATAGAAGGCGATAGGGAGCCTCATCCTCCTCGATTTCCGGAAACCTTCCCACCTTTTTATTGGAAAAATAGTTGTCGGTGCAATCATCGTTGCACATGGATACTTCCCCCAAAAGCACGGTTCCCGTTCCTTCCTCTACAGAAAAATCGTGATACAGTCCTCTGGTAATGGTAATACTTTCTCCCGGCGTCAGTCTGACCTGTGTTCCTGCCGAAACCGTATAGACTCTCCCATCACTGTAGACTGTCACATCGGTATCCGCAAAGCTTCCGTCCGCATTGGAATTAAACACCCGGATCAGAATATTTCCTCCGCCCCGGTTGATGATATCTTCCATCTTGTATGCATGGTAGTGCATCTGTGCATACTGCCCTTCCTTCAACATCAACAGTTTTTCTGCATAAGGTTTTTCATAGGCCTCTTTCTGCAGATTCCCGTTTCTCAGCGTGATCAGGGAAAACCCTGTCGTTTCAAAATCTCCCAGTCCAAAATCTGTAATATCCCAGCCCAGCATCGTGTCCCGGATCTCATCGTACTCCTCGCCCTTTTCCTCCCATTCCTCGGGAAGCCAGTTACAAAATGGCGGCAGGGAGATCCGGTACTCCCGAATCATCTGGTGCATGTCCTTTAATGCCTTGTTGATTTCCGAACGCTTCATCTATCCTTTCTGCAGCATCTTTCGGACGCTGCTTTCCCCTTTCTTTCGCTTATGAGAAAGAGCCCTGTGACAGATCCTGTGATCCTCACAACAGCCCTTTTTCTTTCCCGGACCTTCTATCGGTCTTTCCGGGCAAATATTTCTATCGCTTCTTTTACGTTTTCCTGCATGGCTTTTCCCGCGATCACCGGAATATCATGATAAAACACCGCTCCCACCTGCTTGTCCAGCGCTTCTTTCACTGCCTTCCCGCCTGCCAGTGTCATATAGGTGTAATAATTGATCTTCCGAATCCCGTTTTTGACAGCCGTCTGAAATTCTTCCTTGCTCAGACCGGATCCCCCGTGCATTACGAAGGGAATGTCGATCTCCCTTTTGATAGCGCTGATCCGATCCAGGTCCAGCACCGGCTTCTGGGTATAGATCCCATGGCTGGTGCCAAAGGCAATGGCCAATACGTCCACGCCCGTCCTTGTTACAAAATCTTTTGCCAGGCCAGGGCTGGTATATACATCCTCTAGATTCGCAAAGCTGTCTGCCGTTTCTTTTGTTGCCGTTTCTCCCACGCCGATCTCCGAAGAAAAAATATGTCCCAGTTCCGCTTCTACTGTCACGTCTACTGCGTGCGCCAACCGTACCACCTCCTTGGTGATGCGTACATTTTCCTCATAATCCAGTCCGGATGCGTCGATCATCACGGAAGTGAATCCCAGCCGGATAGCCTTCATACAGCTTTCTACCGACGCGCCGTGATCCAGATGCACACAGACCGGCACACTGGCTTCTTTTGCAAACCGGAGCATCACCGGCGCGATCTCCTCCATCCGGATCAGATCTCCATGGACTTCCGCATAGTTCAGGATCACCGGAGATCCGGTTTCTTCTGCCGCCCGGATGATGGCCATGACGGACTCCATATTGGGACAGTTAAAGGCGCCGATGGCCCTCTCTTCCTTTTCTGCCAGTTCCATTAAAGGTTTCAAAGATACTAACATAGCTCCTCCTCTACTTTTTCCCTTTGTTCCGGAAGTAGTCGATAAACACCGCCAGAAGGATCACCACTCCTTTGACAACATACTGCCAGAAAGAGTTGACGTTCAAAAGATTCAATCCGTTGTTCAGTACTCCGATGATCAGACCTCCGATGATGGTTCCTCCGATCTTACCGGACCCTCCCGCCATGGAGGTTCCACCTACTACAACCGCCGCGATCGCATCCATTTCCGCTCCGTCTCCTGCCGTCGGCTGTCCGGAATACATTCTGGATGCCAAGACGATCCCGGCAAGACCTGCCATCAGCCCGGAAAAAGCGTGCACGAAAAATTTCACTCTTGCCACTTTGATTCCCGAAAATTCTGCCGCCTGCTGGTTTCCTCCCACCGCATAGATGTGACGTCCCATTTTGGTACGGTTCATGATGATGGCCGTTACGATCAGCACCACCACCAGGATCACCACCGGCGTCGGGAAGATCCCGATATATCCGGCTCCCAGAAATTGCCATTCTTTGGTGACTACCCGCACCGGAGAGCCGCCTGTATAGACATACGCCAATCCTTTTGCCACATTCATGGTAGCCAGCGTTACGATAAACGGTGGGATGGTCGTCCTGCTGATCACCGCTCCGTTAAACAGCCCCACCAAAAGGCCTACCAATACGCCGATCGCCAGCGCAACGCCCAGCGGCAGATGATACCTTGCCACACATCCTGCCGAAACGCAACCGGAAAGGGCAATGATGGATCCCACCGACAGGTCGATCCCTCCCAGGATGATCACCATGGTCATCCCGCATGCCAAAAACAGGTTGGTAGAGATCTGTCTCAGGATGTTGAAGATATTCTGCCGTGTAAAAAAGGTTCCGCTGGTTCTGGGAAATACTGTCAGAAAGATACTCAGCACCAAAAAGGCGATGATGATCCCCAGATTTTCTTTAAAATATAATTTGATAGCCGCCCCATATCCGGATGCGCCTGTATGTTTCTTTGCTTTTTCTGCCATGATTCTGCCTCCTAACTCTCATTCCTTATTCTGCCGCAAATTTCATGATGGCTTCTTGTGTCGCCTCTTCGTGCCCGATACAGCCTTTTAGCTTCCCGTGGGCCATCACATAGATCCGATCGCTCATTCCCAGTATTTCCGGCAGCTCTGAGGAGATCATGATGATGGACATCCCCTCTTTTACCAGTTCATTCATAATCGAGTAGATCTCCGATTTTGCCCCCACATCCACACCTCTGGTGGGTTCATCCAGGATCAGGATCTTGGGGTGCGTTGCCAGCCATCTTCCGATCAGCACCTTTTGCTGGTTCCCGCCGGACAGATTCCCGATCATCTGCTCCTGGGAAGGGGTCTTGGTGGCCATCTTATCGATGTAATTCTGCGTGATCTCTCTTTCCTTTTCTCCATTTACAAAAATTCCCTTGATGAAATCCTGCAGCACCTCTATGGTGGAATTAAACCGCACACTCTGCACCTTGTAAAGGCCTTCCAGCTTTCTGTCCTCCGGCACCAGGGCGATCCCATGCCGGATGGCATCGATGGGAGATTTGATGGTTACTTTTTTCCCTTCAATGTAAATGGTTCCCTGGCTTTTTGGCATCAGGCCAAAAATGCTTTTCATAACCTCACTGCGGCCGGCTCCCACCAGGCCTGCAAACCCTACGATCTCTCCTTTTCGGAGTTCAAAGTCCACGTCTTTTGCCAGCTTTCCGTCGGAAATCCCTTCGCATTTTAAGACCACTTCTCCCGGCTCCTGGAAATCTCTTACGTAATAGTTGGTCAGCTCCCGGCCTACCATCATGGCGATCAGGGCATCCTTACTGGTTTCCTTCACCACTTTCGTCCCTACATACTCCCCGTCCCGAAGCACTGTTACCCGGTCGCAGATTTCTTCCAGCTCGCTCATTTTATGGGAAATATAGATGATCCCCACGCCTTTTTTCGTCAGGTTCCGCATGGTTTCAAACAGGAAAGCCACTTCCTTGTCTGAAATAGAGGAGGTGGGTTCGTCCATTACCAGAATCCTGGAACGATAAGAGATCGCCTTTACGATCTCCACCATCTGCTGCTGGGCGATGGTCAGATCTTTTACCAGCCTGGTTGCCCGGATCTTCATGTCATAGGCATCCAGCAGAACCTGTGCCTCCTCGTTCATTTTTTTCTTATCTACAAAGCCGGATTTCATCGGTTCTCTCCCCAGAAAGATGTTTTCTGCCACTGTCATATAGGGCACAAGAACCAGTTCCTGATGGATAATCGAAATCCCGTTTTCCTGGGCGTCCTTCACGCCCTGAATGGATACCTTTCTCCCTTCGATGATGATTTCTCCCTCATCTGCCGAATAAATTCCCCCCAGAACCTTGATCAATGTGGATTTCCCTGCTCCGTTCTCTCCCAAAAGAGCATGGACCTCTCCTCTTTGAAGCTCCAGGTTTACGTCTTTCAGTGCATATACGCCCGGAAACCGCTTGTGTATATGCTTCATTTCCAACAATGCCATCTCGCCCAAAATATCACCTGCTTCTCTCTTTTTTGCCATATGTTCCCGTGTTGCAGGAGTGCCGGATCCGTCCCTGTCTTTGGGAAAGATTCTGCGTCCGCCTGCCATCCCGGACCTGTGTCGCCGCCGCTTCCGGCAGCCTGCCTGTCCTATCAACAAAGGTGCTTCATTCCCCTGGAACAAAGCACCCTATTGTTCTTACCTGTCAGTGATTACTGCCATCCGTCTGTGCCGAATTCTTTTACGTTGTCCGCTGTGATCAGGAATGTTTCTACCGGATATCTGTCTTCTACTTTCTTCTTATCCAGTACCATGTACATCACTTCCACAGACTTGTCAGCGATATCCACCGGAGACTGTGCTCCCGTTCCTTCGATCAGGGACTTGCCGGAAGCCAGCTCTGCCTTGATGTCCGGAGATCCGTCTACCCCGTAGATCAGGCAATCCTTCAGTCCTGCCGCATTGGCTGCTGCCAGTGCTCCCAAAGCTGTAGGATCATTTCCTCCGAAGATGGCTACTACGTCCGGATGTGCCTGCAGAAGGTCCTCTGCGATTCCCATTGCCTTCTCCAGATTTCCTCTTGCATCCTGCTGTGCTACCACTTCGAAGCCTTTTCCTTCAATGGCGTCCAGGAAACCGTTGGTTCTGTCTACTACGGAATTCATGGTAGGAGAATCCAATACGATGATCTTTCCTCCGTCCGGAAGCTTCTTCACCAGGTCTTCTCCACAAACTTTTCCTGCGTTGTAGTTGTCGGATCCTACATAGCTGGTCACATAGGACATATCTGCTACTTCTGTGTCAAAGTTTACGATGGGGATGCCTGCCTCTTTCAGTGCATCCAGCGCCGGAAGGATTCCTTCTGCCTCTGCCGGGTTCAGGAACATGGCGTCGATCCCCTGAGAAATCAGGTCTTCCACCTGCTGGATCTGAAGGCTTACGTCATTTGCCGGATCCACAGAGATCAGTTCATCTCCATTTTCCTCCACCTTCTTACGCATCTCGTCTTCGATGGTTACGAAGAAAGGATTGGTTCCGTCCATACAGGTATACCCAAACTTACGGCCTCCTTCTTTCTTTGCCTCCGAAGAGTCACTCTTCTTGGATCCCTGGCTACACCCTGCCGCCAGAGCCGCCACCATAGAGATGCAAAGCAGCATACTGATCACTTTCTTTTTCATATTACACGTCCTCCTTTTTTTGATACCCTTATCATACTGATTTTCCGTCCTTTTTGCACCTGTATTTTGTAACGGAAAAGGCATGACATTTGCCACGAAAAATATGACAATTGTCATGCCGGATCTTTTTGCAAAGGCCCTCATTCTTTCAGAAATTTGGTAATGTCCCTCTGGAAGATCTTCAGGGCGCTGTCCACATTTTTTTCGTTTTTATAGATTTCCCTGATACGGTTTTCCGCCAGCGCCATAGCCTCTGAATATTTGGGAAACCTTGGCTTGACTTTTCCTGTTTCCAGCACGTCCCGCAGCAGTTCATAATCGATCACTCGCTCGTCCACGTCCATTTCCTGGCGGATCACACTGCCTGCGAAGCTGGATCCGGTCACATATTTCAGGACCGAAGCTCCCTGGGACATCCGCATCACCTCTCTTTGGATCTCAGAATCCGCCGTAAGAAGCTTGATAAATTCCCAGGCCAGATCCTGGTGTTTGGAACGTTTGCTCATGGCCATCATCAGAGTGTCCACCTCCGAAGTATTGCCGCCCGTCGGTCCTGCCGGCATCCGGGTACAGTCCCACTGGAAGGAGGTGTATTTTTTTATCTTGTAGGGGTATGTCTTGTATGTCCGGTAGTCGGAAAAGGACAGGGGCATAAAGGCCACTCTGCCTGAGTCAAAATCGTCCTGGGTCACGGTACTGCCTCCGTTTTGTTCTTCCAGACGCTGGACAAATTTCACGGCCTCTCCCACCCGGTCACCGGAAAAATAAGCCTTTTCCCCATCTGCATCAAACAGCTCTGCCCCGTTGGAATAAGCCGCCTCCTTCCAGGTATAATTATAGGTGCCAAACTGGTCGATCACCCCGTCCCCATTGGTATCTTTCGTGACTTTTTCAGAAATCGCCTCCAGGTCTTCCCAGGTCCAGTCCGCACTGGGAACCTGGATCCCTTCCTGCTCCAGAAGCGTCTTGTTGACAAACATCAGCGTAGGAACGGTTTCGTAGGGCAGTGCATACTGTCCCTGTCTGTACTGTCCCATCTGAAGCGCCGTCTTAAAAAAATATTCTTTTTTAAACTTCCCGTCTCCTTCCATCTTCTGGTTCAGATTTTCGATCACATCCAAAGAGGCATAGCGGTACAGATCATCCGGCAGGATCATAAACATATCCGGCGTCTTTCCGGACAGCACCTTTCTGGACAGCCACTCCGAATAATCCGCCTTCCGGATCCCGCTTTCATAATAGATCTTTACCCCCGGGTGAGACTTTTCAAATTTGCGGATGGCCTGATCGATCACCACATAGGCATTGGCATCCTCCACCTCCCAGTTACTTTGGGCAAACATGCCAAATTCCAGTACGATGGGCTTTTCCTGTCTCTTCCCCAGCCATGCGACCAGTCCCACCGCAGCGCAGATGGCAAGATACTTCAGTATCGTCGTTTTCTTCATGGCCAACATCCTTTCACAGTCGTTCCTCTTCCGGATCCGTTATCTTTCTGCCTGTTTTTTTCTGCACCGCCCAGATGGCCAGTTGCGTCCGATCCCGAAATTCCAGCTTATTCAGGATGGTGCTCAGATAATTTCTGACCGTTCCTTCCGACAGCAGCAGTCTTTCGGCAATCTCCCGGTTGGATTTGCCTTTTCCCACCTCTCCAATGATCTTCCACTCTGTCTTTGTCAGTTCCTGACTTCTTTCCTGCTCCACTTCCATCACATAGTCTGCCTGTGCCATCTGGGAAAACAGGCGGACCACCTTTGTGGCAATATCCGGGTTGATCATGGCCTGACCACTGTGTACCGTCCGAATGGCATTTTCCAGCCCATCCATGGAAATCCCCTTCAACAGGTAGCCGCTGGCTCCCCATTTTAATGCGTTGTATACATATTCATCGTCATCGAAGGTGGTAAGTATAATGATCTTGATATCCGGATAGTTTTCCTTGATGATGCGGGTACATTGCACCCCGTCCATCTTGGGCATACGAACATCCATCAGGATCACATCCGGCCTTCTTTTCCGGATGCTGGCAATGGTTTCCTGCCCATTGCTCACCGCATCGATCACCTCCAGTCCTTCTCTTTGGTTCAGTACAATAGACAGACTTTGGCGGATCAGCTCCTGGTCATCTGCAATTACGATCTTAATCATAGTTTTCCCCCCATCTGATCGGAATAATCACTTTTGTAGTAAATCCATTTTCTCCGGAAAACCATACCTCTCCGTTCAGCATCCGGATCCTTTCTACGATATGTCTGGTTCCAAATCCTTTTTTCATATCCTTACAGCCGATCCCATCGTCCCGGATCAGAAGATGGATGTCCGAGTCCTTTTTGGTCAGCTCGATCTGTACGTGCTTGGCATTTCCATGACGGATGGAATTGGTGATACTCTCCTGAATCACCCGGTAGATGGCGTTTTCTTCGTCTTCATCAAATTTCAGAACGTCTACCTCACAGCAAAAGTCGATCCGGGTGCTGGTCATGGAATTGGTTTCCTTTACCATTTTTTTGATAGCATGCTCCAGACTCAACCGGTCCAGTGCGTCCGGTCTCAGCTCACTGACGGAGCGCCTGACCTCCTTGATCCCGTCCCGTGTCACCTGTGCGATCATATCCAGCTGGGTTTTCGTGGCCTCCGGCGAGAGATCGATCATGGCAATGCAGGCGTCTACCCCCGCCGAAATCCCTGTCAGGGTGTGTCCCAGTGTGTCATGGATCTCTCTTGCCAGTCGGTTCCGCTCCTTCGTTTCTCCCATTTTTTCCTTGATCACCGCATATTCCCGCAGCTTCACATTGGCCCCCTGCAGCTCCCGATTGGTTTCCGAAAGCTGCTGGTACAGCCGCCTGACTTCTGTGATCGTTCCGCTCTGGTCCATAATAATATAGACACAAAACATCAAAAACAGAATCACGTTCAGGGACAGGATCACGTTATAGGTCCACAAAAGCACCTTATTCCAGATTCCCTCGTACAGGCCGATGTAATCCTTGATATAGTACAACCGGCTGCTCACCGACACGATCCCGTGATCCGTGCCGATGTAGCTGGCCAGGGATACAACGATCAGGACATATTTCCCCTTCAGCTCCTTGATGTGGGAGATCAGATTGGCAAATACCCACAGCAGGATCCCGTTGTAGTTGAAATCCAGCAGGTAAATGATGATCAGACTGATCAGAAGGTCAAAGGCAATGGAGGAATAGCAGATGATGGGATTGTCCTGAAAAAAGTATTCCCTCCCGATAAAAGAAAGCACCAGAAGAAACAGCAGGATCCCCATCTCTGCCACGATCATCCGGGGATGGCTGGGAATGGCTTCCACCCGTCCCATAAATTCACTTGCCACATAGGTGTCGCAGATCTTTTCCGTAGCTATCCATAAAAATATGGAAATCCCCAATACCGCTATAATATTAAACAAAAATACTGCATATTTCAGCAGCAACGCCCGATTCTTTTCCATACGTCCCTCTACTGCCATCCTGAAATACTGTAATTTTTCATGTTGTCTCTGGTGATCAACGTCACCGGGATCTTGATCTCTTGTTCCACCGGTTTCCCGTCCAGATATTCATAGGCCGTCTCTGCCGCCTTCATCCCGATCCGCACCGGCGACTGGGCGCTGGTGGCTTCCATATATCCGGCTTTGATCATAGCCTTGGCGTCCGGAGAGCCGTCGATCCCATACACCATAACGCCCTCTTCCTTGTTCATTTTCTGCATGGCGGCAATGCAGCCCAGCGCCGTAGGATCGTTTCCCCCCAGCACCACATCAAAGGTAATCCCCTCATTGATGATCTTTTTCATTTCCCGCATGCCTACTTCCAGCTCTGCCGCTCCATTCTTCTTTGCTACCACCTGATACTCCGGATGCTCCCGGATGGTATCCAAAAACCCTTTGACTCTTTCACTGGTGGAATTGATATTCTGCGAGTATACGATGACGATTTTGGCACTCTGACGCTTTCTCATCATATCCTTTGCACAGGCAGCTCCCGCCTCGTAATTATCCGACAAAATGGTAGAAACCACCAGTTCTTTTTCGTACACAGGCGTATCCATCACAAATACCGGGATCTTTTTCTTTCTGCACAGCTCCAGAGAAGACTGGATCCCTTTCCAGTCTACCGGATTCAAAAACAGCACGTCGATCCCCTCGTCGATCATGTCCCGGATCTGTGCGTTCTGTTTCTCCTGATCCTGAAGAGGATCCCTGGTGATCAAAATGTCCCCGTTCCCTTCCACAATCTCTTTGATATTTTCATCCAATACTTCAAAATACGGATTATTCATCGTCATGTAGGTGGCTCCGAATTTTCTCTGTTTTTTTTCCTCCTTTCCGGCTAATCCCAGGACCACTGCCGTCAGGATCAAAAACAGGATGACGATCGTTCCTGCCATTGCCCCTCTTGTTTTCCACCGGATCCCGTCCTTTCTCTGTTCCATCGTTCGCTTCTCTCCCTCTGGCATACTTTTTTTGTGCCGCTTTTGCTTCACCGCTTCTGTCGCACGGTCTTTGCCATGTTGCCTTTTCCGCTTGCATTTATGTTACCATCTCCACTGTCGGACTTCAACAAATGCTTCCGGAAATTCCCTTCGCTGATTGCGGTAGGGCATCCAGCCCAACAGCTTCCCACAGATTCCCTCTTGACAAACCCGTTTTTATATCTTAATATTTGAATATATAGATATTTGAATTAATCAGCCGTTTCTTTGCCCCCTATGTTTCTGATGCAAAGAAACCGTGTTTTCAGAAAGGAGTCTTTATGCAGCTGAATATTTCCCCGGAAACATTTGAAGCCAACGCAGAGCTTTTAAAGGTCCTGGCCCATCCGGTCAGACTTTGCCTGGTAAGAGGATTGATGGAAAACGGTCCCTGTAATGTTACCAACATCCAGTCCTGTCTGGGTGTTCCCCAGTCCACCATTTCCCAGCATCTCGCCAAGCTCAAAGCCTTCGGCGTCCTCTCCTGTACCCGGTCCGGCAGAGAGGTAACATACGCTGTGACCCATCAGACAGTTCAGAAACTGATCCGGGCCTTATTTGACGCAACCCAGCCGATCTGATTTGTTCTGTCAGCGGCAAATCCAGCCAGCCTTTTGCTCCGCACCGGAAAAAGAAAGCTTCCGGCCCGGCTTTTTGGCCGACACCGAAAAAGGAAAGGCTTTGGTACTCATTATTTCACAGACAAGGAGGTTTCCTATGAAGAAAATCATTATCGTAGGCGGAGTTGCCGGTGGGGCAACTGCTGCCGCAAGACTTCGCAGACTGGATGAATCTGCCCAGATCATCCTGTTTGAACGGGGAGAATATATTTCTTTTGCCAACTGTGGTCTCCCCTATTACATCGGAGACGTGATCGAAAACCGGGACGCTCTTCTGGTGCAGACGGTAGAGGGAATGAGCCGGCGATTCCGTCTGGACATCCGTAATTTCAGCCAGGTAGAACGTATCAACACGCAGGAAAAAACGGTTGTGGTAAGACACCTGCAGACAGGACGGGTCTACGAGGAACCTTATGATGCTCTGATCCTGTCTCCCGGTGCAAGTCCCATCAAGCCCCCCATCCCCGGGCTTGACAGCGCCAAAAATGTATTTACTCTCCGCAACATTCCTGATACAGACGCTATTAAAGCTTTTCTGGAGGAAGCAAAACCCAGGGAGGCCGTTGTAGTAGGCGGCGGCTTTATCGGGATCGAAATGGCAGAGAATCTGGTTTCCCGCGGAATCCGGGTCACCCTGGTAGAAATGGCCGATCAGGTAATGGCTCCCTTTGATTTTGAGATGGCACAGATCCTTCACGCTCATTTGATAGAAAAAGGCGTTCGCCTGATCCTGGGAGACGGCGTACAGGAATTCCAGAATCAGGGAAAGACGATCCTTTTATCCAGCGGAACCTCTCTTTCTTCCGATCTGACTGTGCTTTCCATCGGAATCCGCCCGGAAAACCAGCTGGCAAAAACAGCCGGTCTTGCTCTGGGAAGCCGCGGCCATATTCTGGTCAATGAATATCTGGAAACCTCCGTTTCCGATATTTATGCAGTCGGTGACGCCATCGAAACAAAGGGCCTCGTATACCAGGAGCCTTCTTCTATCGCCCTGGCTTCTCCTGCCAACCGTCAGGCCCGGATCGTAGCAGACCGGATCTGCGGCATCCCTTCCCGGTATCCGGGCGTCCTGGGTACTTCCGTGGCAAAGGTGTTTGATCTGACTGCTTCCTCCACCGGATACAGCGAAAAGCGCCTGAAACAAATGGGGCGATCTGATATAAGATCCATCCATATCCATCCCCTCTCCCACGCCGGATACTATCCCGGCGCAGCGCCTTTGGATCTGAAGCTGATCTTTGAAGCTCCCGGCGGAAAAATCCTGGGAGCCCAGATCATCGGAACCTCCGGCGTGGAAAAGCGGGTAGATGTAATCGCCACGGCTATTTCCGCCGGCATGACGGTGTTCCAGCTACAGGATCTGGAACTGGCCTACGCTCCTCCTTTTTCCTCCGCAAAGGATCCTGTAAATATGGCCGGTTACGTGGCCTCCAATCTGCTGACCGGTCTGGCAGAAGCTGTATCTGTCAGCGAAATCGACCACATTGTAGAGCAGGGCGGCTTTTTGTTGGATGTCCGAACTGCCGGTGAGTTTGCTCTGGGTTCTATTCCCGGCGCCCGCCATCTCCCGCTGGATGAACTGCGTGACCGGTTTTCGGAGCTTCCAAAAGATCAGACCATCTACGTCACCTGCCAGGTGGGACTGCGGGGCTATCTGGCCTGCCGGATCCTGAAGCAGCAGGGATTCTCCTGTGTCAATGTAGATGGCGGATACCGGTCTTACTCACAACTGAAGCTGGATATCCGCCAGAAGCAGCTCCCGCCGGTAAAGGGACTTGCCTGCACAGACCATCCGGATGTTTTAAAGCAGTCTGGCAACTCCTCTGACAGCAAGGATTCTGCCGGTGAGGAAGCTTCCCCACCTCTTTGCGGGAGTACTTCTTCTGCAGGTCCTGGCACCTCGCCCCGCAAGCAGATTGACGCCAGAGGGCTCCAGTGCCCCGGCCCCATTGCCAAGGTTTTTCAGGAGCTAAACTGCGCTGATTTTGGAGATACCGTAGAGGTTTTGGCAACCGACCCCGGATTCTCCCAGGACATTTCGGCCTGGTGTCAAAAAATGGGCTACACCCTCTTGGAGCTTTCTCAGACAGAGAGGGTTACAAAGGCTGTCATTGAAAAGACCTCTGATACCAAATTTTCTGCCTGCTGCCCTTCTTCCGCTTCCCAGCCTCTTCTTTCAAGGGATGGGAAAAAGGCTACGATGGTGGTATTCAGCGGCGACTTGGATAAGGCCATTGCTTCTTTCATCATCGCCACCGGAGCCGCTTCCATGGGAAAAGAAGTCACTATGTTCTTTACTTTTTGGGGGTTAAATATTTTGCGGGATCCTGCCATCCATGTTTCCAAGTCCGGCATGGCCCGGCTTTTTGGGTGGATGATGCCAAAGGGCGCGGATAAGCTGCACATTTCCAAAATGAACCTGGCAGGCATGGGAACTTCTATGATCAAACGCATTATGAAGCAGAAACAGGTAGACAGCCTTCGCCAGCTGATGCAGCGGGCAAAAGAAATGGGAGTGACCTTTGTAGCCTGCTCCATGAGCATGGACATCATGGGAATCCGCCGGGAGGAACTGCTTCCGGATGTGGAGGTTGCCGGTGTGGCCAGCTACCTGGCAGAAGCAGAAGAAGGAAATCTGAATTTGTTCATCTAGATCTCTTCTCCTCCATCGACAGGTTTTCTGCCACCGCTTTTTATCAGCAAAGAGCTTGCGCAGAAATGATAGCATCTCTTTCCAGAAAAAATCCCGCAAAGTCGGATTGTCCGGCTCCTGCGGGATTCTTTTTCTGACAAGGTCTGTTTTCAATATCTGATCTCTTTGTCCGGAATCCCCTCCCCAAATAGGAGGGCAGGCTTCTGATCTTCTATCTCCTTGTTACAATATTTTTATAAACTTTCGCAGTCATAAGATAGACTGCTCCATAGAAGGCCACCATAACCACACTGGTTCCTACACTGACCCCCAGCATCAGCCGTTTATTGATCACACCCAGCAATTGAAGAATCTGCTGCACAATATTGTATGCAAAGATCATATGAATGATCGCCAATGTGATCGGCATGAAGAAGACTGTCAACACCTGTCTTGCAATGGTTTTATTGATGTCCTTCCCATCCAGCCCCACTTTTTGCAGGATAGCAAACCGTTCGCAGTCCTCATGGGCCTCTGCATACTGCTTGTAGTAAATCACCAGGACCATGGCTGACAGGAACAGCAGCGCCAAAAATCCTCCGATAAATACGATCCCTCCAATCAGCTGATAATATTCCAATTCATCGTAATGACGGTCTGTTATCGACACGCTGGATATTCCCTGTAGTTCCGGATATGTCTGCAATTCTGCTTCTACCTTTGCCCTAAAATCCTTTTCCTGTTTGTTTTTGGTTTCCCAACTGTAAAAATGATGCCAGCTTATATTTTCTTTCTCTTTCAGGGTCTCCTGTACTTCCTCAAATTTTTTCAGATCAGAAACCACCATAACCTTCTGGTTGTTTACCAGGTTGGACATCCCCCTGGAAATGTTGCCCGAAATAATATCTGTATCCAATTGCTCTTTAATCTGATAGGTTTGTCCTTCCAGCGTAACCTGCTTTTCTTTGGAAGAACCAGAAGGGTCATAGAGTAATACTTCCGTTTCTTTTAGGTTCTCCGATTTCCCGGTCATAACCTTATATACCGACTGGTCTATTACTGTCAGGTATGCCTTTGGAATCTCAATTCCCTGCGTTGGCTGATTTATTTTGTAAGGTGCTTTTTCCTCTTGCAGCGGAAGAAGAACATACCTGTAATTTCTGGCGCCTTTCTGGTTCAGTCCATACTTTTCCTCTATGCCGGCAAGGATCCCATCCTCGGTTTCCCAAAGCTCCTGCACTGTCTTTTGGGAGGCCTCCACTTCCTTTTCTCCTCTGGAAATGTCCACTACATAAGGCTTTGCAGCAACGGCGTTCAGGTATTCTCTTCCTCCCTTGTAGAGGGAAATCCCTCCGATCAAAGATACCAGCGCCATGGAGCAAAGAAGGCAGATACTCGCCATTCCCGCCGCATTCTTACGAATCCGGAAAATCAGGTTGGAAACGGAAATAAAATTCTGCGGCTTGTAGTAGTAGCTTTTGTTTTTTTGCAACAGCCGAAACAGCATGATACTTCCGGATCGAAAAATGAAAAACGTTCCTCCTGAGGCCAAAAGAACCGCTCCGAAAAACAGTGTCAGTGCCTTTACCGGATTCTCCACCCGGACTGCAATCGTATAAGCTGCTCCCAGCATCAAAACTCCCAAAAGTGTTCCCAGCCACAAGAAACGAACTTCTTTCTCTCCGCTTCGTTTTTCTTTCATCAACGCCAATGGATTGTACCGCATGATCTTCCAACAATTCACCAGGATCACTGCCAGAAATATCAGTCCAAACACGATTCCTGTCTTTCCTACCGCCCGAACAGAAAAGAAAGAATTTAGTGTCACAGGAAATCTCATGACCCGCAGCAGCACTGCATAGGACAGCTTATCCAGCAGCATTCCTGTCACCAGCCCTGTGACCATCACGGTGCATCCCACCAACAGGTTTTCTACGGCCACCATTCTCCCGATATGGCGTTTTTCCAAGCCCAGTACCGAGTACAGCCCCATTTCCACCATTCTTCGCTTCATAGTAAAGCTGTTGGCATACAGCACAATCACACCGGCCGCCAGCGCTATGATTCGACCGCCCAGCCGCAGCGTTTCCCCGATCGTTTTGCCGCCATAGAGCGCTTCTATTTCCGGATTCATTGACAGGGTCGTAAAAATATAGTAGAAGGCGCAGGCCAGCACCCCGGAAATCATATACGGAATATAAATCTCTTTGTTCTTCTTCAGGTTGGTCAATGCCAGTCTGGTTATCAGTTTCTGCATATTCCTTCCCTCCCTCCTGCCATCACCGTCAACGTATCCGAGATCATCTGAAACATTTCCACACTGGTCCTGTCTCCCCTGAAAATCTGATTGTAAAGCTGCCCGTCCTTGATAAACAATACACGCTTTGCCCGGCTGGCTGCCACCTGGCTATGGGTCACCATTACCACTGTCTGACCGCTTTCGTTGATCTTATCAAATACATCCAGGATCATTCCGGTAGATTTGGAATCCAGCGCTCCCGTAGGTTCGTCTGCCAGCAGAAGAGACGGCCGGTTGATGATCGCCCTTCCGATCGCCACCCTCTGCTGCTGTCCGCCGGACATCTCATAGGGGAACTTTTCTCCCATCCCGGACAGCCCCATCATCCTTTCTACCCGCCCATAGGCTTCCTCGATCTCTTGCGGGGATTTTCTTCCCAAAACCAGCGGCAGTACCATATTGTCATGTACATTCAGTGTATCCAGCAAATGAAACTCCTGAAATACAAATCCCAGGTAGTCCCTGCGAAAGGTAGAGATTTCCTTGCCCTTGATCTCCCTGGTATTTTTCCCACTCACCAGAACCTGTCCGGCTGTCGGCATATCCAGTGTCGCCAAAATATTTAACAGGGTGGTCTTTCCCTACAATGTCAAGTAATTGATATTAAAAAAGCACTTAAATTTTTGAGATTAATTTTTACTCATTTTTAAGTGCTTTTTATTCTAGCTGTTTTACTTTTTACCTATAGTTTAAATCTT
>NZ_JAXFXH010000022.1:0-53014 GCF_034091795.1 Suipraeoptans intestinalis
ATGGTCCTGTCCGTTCTGAATTTTTCTCTTAAGAAATTTTCAGGGTTGTTGTCTATTGTTCAGTTATCAAGGTGCTTTGCCGCTCTCGCTTGTCTCAAGCGACAACTACATCAAGATATCATATTTGTTTTGGAGTGTCAATATGATTTCTTCACTTTTTTATTTTATATGTTTCTGCTGCTTGTCCCATCCTAAATCTTCTGCGCATCTTCTGCGCGGTTCTGCTTCTTCTGATTCGATCCTCATCACTTCTGTGGCCACACAGGCAGAAAGACCAAGATGGACTTCCTACAGTAGAACCGAAAGCTAAGATGGACCTTTATAATACTATGCCTTTGTCAAATATGTCAATATATTTGTTTGTTTTTTAGATTTTTTAGTGATTTTTTACTTTTTATAAACTGGTATGGTTTACTTGTTTTAATCTGGACTTTTTAACCATTCCATTTTGGTGCTATGATTGCTCCACATACTTTTACGAAAGAGAGTAATCCTATGGCAAAAAAAGTCGCAGTTATTAACGATCTATCCAGCTTTGGCCGCTGTTCTCTGGTAGCCTCTATTTCCGTCCTCTCCGCAATGGGAGTACAGGCCTGTCCCTTGCCCACCGCCATATTGTCGGCACAGACAGGTTATCCTGATTACTTCTGCGAAGATTACACTACAAGAATGAAACATTTCCGATGCCACTGGCTGAAAATGGGACAACACTTTGACGGTATCTACACCGGCTTCATGACGGGAGAATCACAATTTAATGAAGTATTTTCATTTTTGGACACCTTTCATTCTTCTTCTACCTTCCTATTGGTAGATCCTGTTATGGGAGATGACGGAGAGGCCTATTCCATTTTTACGCCTCAGCTTTTAAGACAGATGAAGCAGCTCTCTGCCCGAGCACAGATACTGACGCCAAACCTGACAGAATTCTGTTTGCTGACAGATCTGGACTACCAAACGATTGCCGGATCTGCCACGCTTCAACAGCAGTTGGAGCTTCTGATTCCCATCGGGATCCAGTTTTGTCAAAACAACTTGCAGCATTTGATCATTACAGGAATCCGCAGTATGGATGCATACGGTCATTCTTTCATGGGAAATCTGCACATTTCCGGAAATCAAAGTCATTTTTATAACTTTCCGCAAAAAGGCTGCAGCTATTCCGGTACGGGCGACCTGTTTGCCTCTGCCATAGCGGCAGGTGTATCCCAGGGCATCTCTGTAGAAAAACTGATTCCACAAATCGGAAAGTTTTTGGTGGCTTCCTTGGAAGACTCCCTGCTTCATCAGGTACCGCGAAACGATGGCGTAAATTATGAAGCCTTTTTACCCATGTTGTCTCCGAAGCACTTTATATAGAACATTTATCGATAGTTTGTCAGTACCAAAGCATTTTTCCCAGGACAATTCCTCTGCATTTTACCGGCTCCAAAGCATTTTGTGTCAGTCAAGCATACCTATTCCATCCAGAAAGGAAGATCTCTGATCTCTGGCCTTTCACCTAAACATTCCATGATAAAAAGGAGGTTCCCTATGAAAACAACGTCAAAATCTGTTTCTTATCTTGCTTTAAGCGGCCTATTTGCTGCCGTTATCACATTGACCACCGCTTATTTTTTTCATATTCCTTATGGCAGTAACGGCGGATATATCCACGTGGGAGACGCTTTCATCTTTTTAGCTGCCGTCCTGCTTCCACGCCCTTATGCTTTGGCGGCCGCTGCCATCGGAGGCGGACTCGCCGATCTGCTGACCGCCCCCGCCTGGGCCGTTGCAACTGTGATCATCAAAATGCTGATCACCCTTCCATTTACATCAAACAGCAATAAAATACTTTCTTCCAGAAATCTATTCGCTCCTTTTATTGCTCTGATGATTTCTGCTTCCGGCTACTATCTGGCAGAAGGCATTCTGTTCGGCTCCTTCCTCTCTCCTCTTGCTTCTCTGATCGGAAGTGCAATACAAGGCGGTGGAAGTGCCGGCGTCTTTTTCCTTCTGGCTACCGTTTTTGACAAGGCGGGTCTGAAACGCCGCTTCTTTTTTGAAAACACCAAAACTCTCTAACCGTAACCACAAAGCCCAACGATTGTATGACAGGAGGATCTTATGGCAGATATTCTTTACCTTTATGACGGACAAGTGTACGCCAACATTACCAACACATGCAACTGTAACTGTGTTTTTTGTATCCGAAGACAGCACGCCGGAATCGGCGAGGCCGCTTCTCTCTGGCATTCTTTTGCTCCTTCTTCCAAAGAGGTGATCGAGGAAATGGCACGCTTTGATTTCTCAAGGCAGAACACACTTGTCTATTGCGGATACGGCGAACCCACCTGCGCTTTGGACGTACTGCTGGATTCTGCTAAATACATAAAAAGCAATCATAACATTTCTATTCGTGTCAATACCAATGGGTTGGGCAACGTCTACAACAAGTTCAACATTCTACCTCAACTGGCAGAAGTGGTAGATTCTCTATCTATCAGCTTGAATGCACCGGATGCTGCTACCTACGAGGCAGTCAGTCTCCCTGTTTACGACGGAGCCTTTGATTCGGTTCTGGAATTTATTAAGGAATCCAAGCTTTGGATCCCCGATATCACACTGTCCATTGTGGATGTGTTACCAAAAGAGCAACAGGAAGCCTGTAAAGAGGTGGCCTCCTCTCTTTCTCTTCCCTTGCGGATCAGAAAATACTCCTGATCTGCGATCCCTGTTTTTCATGCATTCCCTTTTCCGCGAAGATCCTCTAAAAAGAATTTTTTCTTCCCCAAAGGGAATGTGTTTCCTCTTAAAGGGGGATCTTTCTTCCCTTGAAAAAACACTTGTCAAACAGCCTGTTTTATGCTAGTATTAAATGCGTCGCTACAACAGCGGTATGCAAATTATACTGTGGCTCCGTGGTCAAGAGGTTAAGACATCGCCCTTTCACGGCGGTAACACGGGTTCGATTCCCGTCGGAGTCATTTGTTTATTTGCCGATATGGCTCAATTGGCAGAGCAGCTGATTTGTAATCAGCAGGTTATCGGTTCGAGTCCGATTATCGGCTTTGGATCCTACGAAGGATTCATTTAGTGATTTTGGACCTTTAGCTCAGTTGGTTAGAGCAATCGGCTCATAACCGATCGGTCCTGGGTTCGAGTCCCCGAAGGTCCATTATTTGGCCCAGTGGCTCAGTTGGTTAGAGCGCCGCCCTGTCACGGCGGAGGTCGAGAGTTCGAGTCTCTTCTGGGTCGTTTCCATTTCCTCTTTCGGGATGGAATCGATAATTTATTTCATATGGGATCATAGCTCAGCTGGGAGAGCATCTGCCTTACAAGCAGAGGGTCATAGGTTCGAGCCCTATTGGTCCCATTTTTCAACCGTATTTCCGGTTGATTTGCCGCAGTGGCGGAACAGGCAGACGCCCGGGACTTAAAATCCCGTGGGTAGTAATACCCGTACCGGTTCGATTCCGGTCTGCGGCAGTGAAAAAAAAGTGAGAGAAATGTTGACTTTGCAGCATTTCTCTCACTTTTTTCTATGACACATCAAAAATGGGCTATCGAGCTTTTATCATTTTTTGAACACATAATTGTCACGCGCGCTTATAGAATCGGCACTGATAAAATGATCCCCTACATATGTAGGATCCTCCTGTGAAATATGTAAATACTTGTTCGGATTATGATCAGAATCATTCCAGGTGACGTCTACAACAAGCCATTTCCCATCTAAATAAACGAGATTCCATGCATGCCGTCCACCCGGCACATCACCTCTAACAGTTAGCACTTCAAGCCCGGCATAACCGGTCAGAATTCTATATGCATCCGCATATCCTGCGCATACGCCTTTTCCCTTCATCAGCACTCCCATCGCTTTGAAAGACTCATCATACTTCATGAAATCATTTTCAGCCTGACTGATCTGCGCACCGGTTGAAGCCGGGTTTTGCTCTACCGCTTCATGATTTTTCAGAGCTGTCAACGCATCGTAATCATATTCTGTATGCTCCGTCAGATAATCGTTTATCGCTTTTGATTTTTCTTCATCACTCATACCCTCTTTTATGACAGACTTTATAATCTGATCGACTTTTTCTGCCAGGTCCTTTTGTTTCTTAAATTCCGTCTTCGAAACTGAGATTTGCAAAAGCTTTTCAGAATCCGAATAATAATATCCGGGTATGGTTGCAATGATAGGGTTATTTTCCAAAACATTTCTAAATGCTTCCGATAACACAACTTTATTTTTTACTTCAGGAAATGCAGCCATATCCAGGTTAAAGTTTCCTGCAAGCATATTGGTAACGATATATTCCTCCAGAGGCGAATAGGCGACATAATCGTAATCTACAGCGGCAACTGTGTTCACAACGGATGATTTATCAAGTTTTAATTTCGCTTTATATTCAGCATCTACAACCAAAGTGCTTACGCCGGTTTTGCTCAACCCTTCAACTTCTTTACTTTTTGCTTCCACAATGCCTTCATAGTCCTCGGAAGCGCCATATACCTTAATTGTGTCGGTAAAAGGAGTGTTTTTTATTGCTATCGGAAGATCATAAATATTTTGATTCCTGTTTTCGCTAAAGAAAAATTTGTCGTTTTCCAAATCATATTGAATTGCAAAATTTCTGATGGAGCCATCCATCATTATCACCGGAACCGTAGTCGGTATATCTTTAAGATCTCTCAGAACAAATCCACGATTATCCGTATTCTTCATAAATGTATTGAAGGCAATACGATAGGGCATAGCTCCCGTAAATTCGCTGGCATGGATCATGTTTGACGGAGGTGACAATTTGTCCCTGTCGTTTTGTGCTATCACAAAAATATCATAGTCCACAGGGGCCTTATTGATTTGTTCCACAACAAATACATCGGAAGCTTTTTGGGGATCCAGAAGATCATCTGCCGAATAGTTTTTCTGGTTCAAAAACTCCCTGCTTTGTTTGTCTGATATGAAATTTGTTTCCGTGCCCGTACCTATGAAAGAGTAATGGTAGCGGCTTGCTAAATTAAATTCGCCGTTAGCGGAGTCCGCCAAGCGCTTTTCCCGTTTGATGACCCAGTACCCGGTTGCCCCTTTTACAGGTTTCCAATCCAGTCTGAGATTTCCATCATCTGTCACTCGCTTTGTGACTACCGGCGCCTCTAACTTCTCCTTCCCATGCTTGACATCTATGATATAAACGACCGGCCTGTCTAATTTCTTTCCGGTTTTCAGGTCATTATAACGCGCAAGATACAGTGTTTCATACATTCCCCAGGTTCCGCTTCCCGACAATGCATATTCCTTGTTCTGAAAGAGAAAGCTTTCGCCAATGATCTCTTTGGGATCAATATCAATGGTACCGCCCCCACCGCTTTCAAAAAAAGGAACGAACAACGGGCTCTCTAATTTATCGTCCGTATATACTATAAAAGGGGTTGGCGTGTGTGCTGATTCAAAATATTCTTCGAATATTACATTGTTATTTACTTTGATATTGATGCTTTCCGTTTGGTCTACCGTATAAATCTTTTCTGATAAATCATATCCGATTGAATCACTGTATTTTTTCCTTAAGTCTTCAACGGTCATTCCTGATTTTTGAGATTGTCCGGTACAGCCGATCAAAACGATACACAAAATTAAGATTGTAACTAAGAATTTCGAATTATATTTCCTCATAAAATTTCACCTCTCCCTTTCCTGTCTCTATTTTGTTTATACTTATTCTTGGTATTTCAATCTTTTTGCCCAATCCATGTTGAGATAAACCCACTGGTTCCTATATCCTTCGATTTATTTTGATTGTACCATAAACCAGTATAAAAATCATTTTTATCAACTTCTTAGTTATGCCTTGAAAATTTCAATAATATCCCCGATGTCCGACTTATATTGATTATAAATAATTTTCCGTCTATACTTTGGAGTGAAGACAATATGATATTTGCACACTCATTCTGTATGTGCCAGTGAGTATCCTTTCTTCGCCATAAATCACCTCCCCTTTCTGTAATATAGCCTGAACAACTTTATTGTATATGGAAAGGTAATTTTTTTATACAACAACCGTCGCGCACCCGCATAGCAAGTGATTTATATTTCGTGCACGCTTATTTCTCTGTTGAGAAATAAGCTTACGCACTCAACTGAGTGCTATCCGATCCACAAAAAGAGTGAAAGTTTTTACTCTATCGCTCTGTGTTTTGCACCAAATATTATATTATTTTTGGTGCATTTATTTGTGTCGCAGACAAAAAATAACAGCAGCTCCCCGCATGGCAAAGCTGCTGTCTTTTTGCATTATATCGTTCGTACTTTTTCTTAATCGTTCTGATTCATCCACTTTTTCAGCACATCCACATACTTGTCTGTTTCATCCACAAAGCACATATGCTTGGAATACTCAAACAGTTCCCATTCCGAATTCGGAATGATATCATACATGGTCTTTGCAATCAGCGGAGAACAAAGATCCACCAAACCGCTTATGATCAGACAGGGCGTCTGTACCTCCTTCAGCTCTTTCGTATAGTCATAGTCCTTCAAAGAGCCAATAGGGGTAAATTCATTCGGTCCCCAGCCTGCCACATAGGCTTCTCCGCCCGCCTTTTTCGGACGTGTCAGACACTCGGGAGAATCCTCTGTCAGGGTAGCATAGCAATGTCTGTTCATAAACTCATCCACTGCTTTTAAATAAGCCTCTCCTTCATATTTACCGGTACGCTCCGCCTCTGCGATCGCATCCTGCATTTCCTGTGGCAAATATCCCACTCTTCTCTTCTGTTCTTTTTCCCAAATGGCGCTACTTGGAAGCGTACTGGAGAGGATGTAGCTCTTTACACCTTCCGGCTTGTAATCGCAGGCGTAGATCACGCACATCATTCCGCCCCAGGACTGCCCTAACAGATGGATCTTATCCAATCCCAGGTGTTTTCTAAGGGCATCCAGCTCATTGATCCAGGTTTCCTTCGTCCACAGTTCGGGACACCCGTCCAAATAAGAATTTCCGCAGCCAATCTGATCATACATAATGATCTGCCTGTCATCCTCGTCCGCCACTCTGTCCAGCACCTCAAAGTAATTGTGTGTGGAGCCCGGTCCGCCATGCAGCAGCACCAAAGGCGCTTTTCCTTCTTTCCTCTCTCCAACAATCCGGTAATAGGTCTTATGCCCCAGATACGGCATATACCCTTCTGTGATTTTTGCCACTGTATTTTCCCCCAATCTTATTAAACTGTTTCTTTATTCTTCCGGAACTACGATCAGATCCTTGGTGTAATGGTTCAGCACTTCGCATCCGTCTTCTGTGATGATCACCAGATCTTCGATCCTGACGCCCAGTCCTTCGTCCGGCAGATAAATCCCCGGCTCTACAGAAAAGCACTGTCCCACCTCAATGATTTCTTCATTGACAGAGGACACATCTCCCACTTCATGATCCTCCAGACCGCAGGAATGTCCGGTACGGTGTGTAAAATACTGTCCGTATCCTTTTTCTTCGATATAGTTTCTTGCTGCCAGATCCACGTCTTTCATCTTCGCTCCCGGCTTTGCAGCAGCGATTCCCCGCAGATTTGCTTCCACTACAATGTCGTAGATCTCTTTTTGCCTTTCGCTGACTTCTCCGATAAACACAGTTCTTGTCATGTCGGAAGCATAATTCTTGTAGAATCCTCCAATGTCCAGAATCACACAGTCTCCTCTCTTTCCTTTGGACTGATCTGTCACATGATGAGGATCGGCCGCTCCTTTTGCATAAGCTGTGATAGGCTCAAAAGAAACAGATTCGATTCCGTGTTTCTTGTAGATCTCCTTTGTCTTTTCTCCCAGTTCAATCTCTGTCAGCCCTTTTGCTACCCAGGGAACCAGTTCTTTCATGACCTCATCATTGATTCTTGAGGACTCTCTCATCAGAGCGATCTCTTCTGCATCCTTGATCTGGCGGATCTTGTCTACGATAACGGATCCATTGACAAACTTGCTTCCGCCGCCCAACTCCTGCAGTCTCAACAAAAATCTGGCCGGCCAGATCTTGTCTACTCCCATTACCTTATCCTTCTCCACAAAACGGCTCAGAATCTCCACTCCGTCTTCAATGTCATCATAATAGGTCAACGGCACTCCTACTTCTCCCTCCTGAGGGAACAGCTTATTGATCACCAACTGATGATTGCCATTTACATTCAGGTACAGTGCCAGCAGACGCTCTCCGGGGAAGATCCAGCGTCCTGTCAGATAAAAGATCGCCACCGGATCCGAGATGATCATCTGGGGAATTCCACTTTCTCCCATTTTGTCTAAAACTCTCTGCAATTTGTTGTTATTCATGTCCTTGCCTCCTGTAGATTTTATTCGGCACTCTTCATGCCTCCCTTATGAGTCTGATTCTACTTCTTTTTCTCTTCTCTGTCAAATAAGTTTCCCCTGCCGTCCTTTCTCTTTCCTTTCTTAATTTCTTCTGATTTTTTCATGAACACTGTTAAGATTTTCTTTGATATTTTTTCGTTTCTGTATTATAATGTCACTGATATGTCTAAATGTTTCAGAGAGAAAGAGGAGGTTCTATTATTATGGACAACACTGTTGCAAAAAAAGGAGGCGGGTTCGGCTTTTGGGTTTGTAACTTCGCTTTCAGTTTAGAACGTTTTTCCTTCTATTCCGCAAAATGGGTAATGACGGTGTTCATTGCCGTTGCTGTTGCAAAAGGCGGATTAGGATTAGACGCGAAAGACGGTGCGTTTGCTTCCGCAAACTTAGTTGCATTTACCTACCTGGCTCCGCTGTTCGGTTCCGTTATCTCTGACCGTCTGGTGGGCGCTAAGTATCTGGTTCCCATCGGTATGATCCTGATGGGCTGCGGATATCTGGTAGGCTGGAAAGCTACCGGCATGGTTTCTATCAATCTTATGATCGTCCTGGTATCCATCGGAACCGGACTGTTCAAACCGCAGACAAACGCCATCACAGGTCGTCTGTTTGCAGATAAGAGCAAGCTGGACGCTGCATTTTCCACCCAGTATTCCATGGTAAACGTTGGTTCCTTTATTGGAACGACTATCATCGGCGTTATCGCAAACGAGCAGGGCTATCGTTTCTGCTTCCTGGTTTGTGCCATCATTATGTTTGTAAACGCTCTCTGGTTCATCTTCGGATGGAGATTCCTGGGCGATGCTGGAAAGAGACCTTTCAAATTTGATGATGCGGAAAAGAAGGATGCCGCAAAAGAAAAATATGAAAACAAACCGCTTACCGGTATTGAGAAGAAGAGAGTTTGGGCGATCATTCTGATCTCCGCTTTCTCCACCATTTTCTGGCTGTTCTGGTATCTGGCTTACCTTCCGGTATACTTCCACTGGGATAATCCGGAACACATGAACTGGATGATCGGAAGCTTCAAGATCCCCAGCGCATGGTTCGATTCTCTGAACGCACTTTGCTGTATCTCCATGGGACCGCTGCTTGGTATCCTGTGGACCAAAGATGCAAAACGTAAAAACGGAGGTCTCAGCATGTTCAAGCACACCTCCATCGGTATGCTGCTGCTTGGTGTTTCTTTCGTTATCTTTGCCTTGACAGACGTAGTTCGTGCCGGAAAACCGGCTTCCATTATCTGGCTGATCGCTTTTGGAATCCTGTTGTCACTTGGTGAGATGACATTCTCTCCACTTGGTAACTCCTTCATTTCCAAGTTTGCACCTGCAAAGCTTTTGTCCGCTATGATGGCTGTTTGGACATTCTCCATCTTCATCGCCGGAAAATCATACGGATATGTATACGCTTTGACTGAAAAGCTTCCATTTGCCGCTACCTACTTTGGCGTAGCTATCATCATGATCGTAGCTGGTGTCGCTCTTTGGGTGATGGATGGAAAGCTGAATAAACTGGTTCAAAAAGAAGAAGACTAACAATTCATTGACCGAAACAATATAGGACAATCACAAAAACCCTGCCGGGATAGCGGCAGGGTTTTTTGTAGCTTATTAGGGGCTTATAGAAACTTATCGGATGGCGCATCCTAATCACTTAATTTGCTTGCCACAAACCATCCTGCTACAAACAGTACTGCTCCTGTGACCCCCGTAATCAGGGATAATCCCTGCCAGTCGGTCTTACTAAGGATGGCTAAAGGCGAGGCTGCGATCAGGCCGATAATCGCCCAGTAAGCATGGGTTCTGGCTTTTTGGAAGATGATCTCGATCATCTTGGCAATCAGAAAAATCCCTACCACCACACCGATCCCAAAGGGGGCCAGAATCATTCCGTAATGAAAGGCGCCCGAAATATCTACCTGGATCAATGCCTGAACAAAATCATTGATCGTGTTGATGATCACCGTATAATACCCCATGATCATCAGCATCATAGATCCGCTGACTCCCGGAATCACCATAGTGGCCGCCGCCACCACGCCTACTCCAAACAGTTTCAGGCTGTTGACGAGATTCAGGCTGACATCCGCCGCCTGTCCTTCTTTTTCTCCCATCCACGCCATGATACACACAAGGGCAAAAAAAGCCAGAAAGGATACCAGCATCCCCACGCTGATCTTCTTCCCCTTTACCTGCCGGAACATGATGGGCAGGCTGCCTGCGATCAGTCCACAAAACAACAGATTCGTCTGAATCGGGAAATTTGCAAAACAGTATTCGATGACCTTTGCAAATATCACCAGAGAAATTCCTGTTCCGATAAAGATCGGGAGAAGAAATTGTACGCTCTTTTTAAATTCACTTTTCAAGTGAGTAATACAGTGGATCAGTTTGTCGTAAATTCCCATGACCACCATCATGGTTCCCCCGCTGACTCCCGGAATAATGTTTGCCAGTCCTATTACGCCGCCTTGCAATAATCTTTTTATCATAGTTGTCCATTATCCGTTTTTCGCTATGCGTTCCGGATTTTCCTTTCTTTTCAATCATCATTTCCTGCCGATTTGGATATGCAGATCGTGCTTGCCGTTGATGGTTTCATGGTCTGCCTTCTGAAACAGTTCCAATCCTTTCCTTTTCACGGTGGGAAGCTTTCGACGTGCTCATTTTTTCCAGTTAAAAAGCCATCAGATATTCTTTTGCCAGTTTTTCAAATTGAGGAAGTGCGTTGCAGATCGTTTCATACGAAACACAGTAGGCCAGCCGCACATACCCTCCGCATCCAAAGGCACTTCCCGGTACCATCAAAATACGGTACTGCTTTGCCGTTTCACAAAACACCTTCTCATCCGGCACGGGAGATTTTACAAAAAGATAAAAGGCTCCCTCCGGCTTCACACAGGAAAATCCCAGTTTTGTCAATCCGTCGTATAAAGTGTTTCGGTTCCTTTCGTAGTAGGATATATCTGTCCTTTCCTCCACACACCTTGCAACGATCTTCTGCTGCAGAGTAGGCGCATTGACAAATCCCAGAATCCGGGTTGCCACTGCCGCTGCCATGATCAGCTCCCGGCTGTCCTTTACTTCATCAGGAATCACCAGATATCCGATCCGTTCTCCCGGAAGCGACAGAGATTTGCTGTAGGAATATCCTACGATGGTATTGGGGTAATACTTGGTCAGATACGGTACCTGCGTTCCTCCGTATACCAGCTCCCTGTACGGTTCGTCCGAGATCAGATAGATCGTCGTGGAAAATTCTTTCTGTTTCCTCTCCAGGATCTCTGCCAGACGTTTGATCACAGACTCCGAATAAACCACCCCCGTAGGATTATTGGGCGTATTGATGAGGACCGCCTTTGTCCGGGGTGACAGCTTTGCTTCAAACTCTTCCAGCTTTGGCTGAAAGGTTTCCGTGTCGGGAGATACCTCCGTCAGGATCCCTCCGTAATTATTGACGTAAGCTCTGTATTCTGCAAAATACGGAGCGAAGGTGAGAACTTCCTCTCCCGGATTCAGAAGACTTTTCAGGATCACATTCAGTCCGCCTGCCGCGCCCACCGTCATGATGATGTTTTCTTTCGTAAAAGCTGTGCCAAACTGCGCGTTCAGATGACAGGCGATCTTTTCTCTTACCTCCGGGTATCCGCTGTTTGTGGTATAGCCGTGAAGAACCGTCGGCTCTTCCTCCTCCAATACGGAGAACGCTGCGGCTTTCACCGCCTCCGGCGCCGGTACATTCGGATTGCCCAGGCTGAAATCATATACATTTTCTTTTCCGTAGATCCCTGCCAGTCTGTTACCTTCTTCAAACATTGCCCGGATCGCCGAACTGTTTGCCACCATCTGTTTCATATTTTCTGCAATCATATTAGTCCTCCCTGCTGTCTTCCGCCTTCTGAGATCCCTTTCCTTTTTCTGAAACGACTCCCTTCTCTACCAGAAATACCGGACGATAAGAAAGCTTTGCCTTCCTGAGTCCTTCTGATCCTGTATCCTCTTCCCGGTTGATGTATGGATAGCTGTGACAGGCATGTTCTACAAATTGCTGGTTGATCATAGGGTACGCTCCCTGTATCTCTGCATACGCTTTCTCAATGTGCACCACAAAGGTATCCGGTGCCACCTCTTCTCCTATGGTAAACGCTACCACTTTCCCATCCAGCCGCAGAAGTCCTCCCGTCAGTTCCAGTTCTTCAAACAGTCGCAGGGAATTTAAGGTCACACAGATCTCTCCCCGCTTTTCCGGATCATCCTCACAACTGTTTTCGTTGCGCCAGACAAGCGCCATCTGAAAGCACTCCTCCAGCGTGTCCTTAGACAGCGGTTCGTAAGCCCATCTCCCCTCATAGAGGGCTTTGAACTTGTTGATATGGTTCCGTTTTCCATGCAGCTTCTTCCCGGCAAGAGAGATCAGTTTCTCCGACTCGTATACATAATCTGCCAGATCTCTGTTGTAGGTGATTTCAAATTCCCCCGGATACAACTGTTCCAGTTGTTCAAACTGCTCTGCCGTCACATTGTATAGCCGAAAGTCTCTCTGCCTGCTTCTGCTGTACTCCTTTGCCCATTCCAAAGCATTTCTGACGGCTTTTTCTTCTCCGATGGGATAGGCAAAGGCCAGATGCGCCTCATCCTCGCTTTTAAACACCAGCGCCTCTTTTATGACCGCCCATTTCACCGGATATTTCCTGGACCAGAGATACACGTTTGCAAAGGTTCTTTCACAACTCCTGCTGGGATATTTTTTAAAATAGGGGCCAATGATCTCCTTGTCCTCCAGCTCTGCCCGCTTAAATTCAAATGTTTCCATTATTTTTCCTTCTTTCTCCATCTTTTTATGATTTTTCTCAGGATCATCAAAAGGATCCCCAGAATCAGAATCCCGATTCCATAAACCGTCAAGGCGATCCTGTTGGGATGTTTCAGGATATCCACCGGATTTTTTCCTGCCTCCTGTATTTTCCTTCCTTCCAATCGACTATACTTCTCGGAAACAGAGGGAAGCCCCCTTTCATTTTTCTCAAAGGATTTCATGTAGTTTGCCAGGGCCCACCATTCCTTCACTTCCTGACCCTCCGGCGTATGGAGGATGTATTTTTCAAAGTCCTTGATCGGCTTCCCGTTTTTATCTTTTGGCTGCACCTTCAAAATGCCTTTGGATACATCTTCCACTGCTCCCAGCATCTGCGCCGAATAAAGTCCTGCCACTACCCGATACAGCTTTTCTTCCTCCAGAACGTCTGCCTTTCCTCCAAATACATCGTCTGCCAGCGTGACTTCTGTCACTCTATTAAGAGGCATCCTGTTATTGTTATACGTCCAGTGCAGTCCGCTTCCGTAAAGCTGGGCAGACGGCATCAGGGGAGAGACAGAAACGTCGATCTCCGCTACCGTCTTCAGCTCTTTTCCTGTCAGATACACGCTTACCAGCGGATATCCCGGCACCCGGTCTGCTCCGATCCCCAGAGAGCTGATATTGAAAATGTCTGCCGTCGTCACATCTCCTGTGGGAACACTTCCTCTTACGACTCCTGCCGGGATCAGGGACACCGCTACCGGCTCATAGGCTTCCTTCTCCACGTCTTTCACCGTATAAATATAGGAATCCGCGATCAGACTGCCCAGCGTATCTTCCTCCACCTTCTCTCCAAATCGGTAGAAAGGTGTGAAATCCACCTGGTTTTGTGCCACCACTTCATCAAATCTATAGCCAAACTGCGCCAGATACTCCCGGTTCACCGCTTCTTCATAGGCTTTCAGCTTCTCCTTGACGCCCTCGTCAGAAGGTACGGTGTCGTCCATGGCATGCAACTGATAGTCTGCCGCTTCCCAGCGCCCCTCTTTTGTCTGCACCAGCGCCAGCTCTCCCAGACTCTGACCATATTCTCCTGCCGACACAATGTAGGTATCCTGTATCCGAATGGGCTTCTCCAGTCTGGTGTGGGTATGTCCGCTGATAATCACATCAATCTGCGGCACTTCTTTGGCCAGGATCTCATCTTCTGATTTTTTCGGATCCGGATTGGTACCGCTGTGCGACAGACACACGATCATATCCACTTTTTCCTGCTGCAATTTCTGCACCATCTTTTTGGAGGATTCTGTAATGGATTGAAAGGTAAGTCCGCTCTCCGGCGCCGAGGCATCTGCGTCCTCACCCAGAACGCCGAATATGCCAATGCGCACTCCCTCTTTTTCTATGATGGTGTACGATTTACTACCAAACTCTTCCATGGCTTTCTTTAACTGCTTATCCTCCCCGGATCGGTTTTCTTTCCAGTTGATGTTGGAAATGACCAGCTGGGGCAGGACCGTCTGATTTTCCGTTGCCTTTTCTTTTGCCGTGGCAAGCATGGCAGCCAGCCCCCGGCTCCTGTAATCAAATTCATGATTTCCCAGTGTCGTGGCATCATATCCCAGATATCCCAGCATCAGAAGCTCCGACGCTTCTTTTTCGAACAGGGTCTGGTACAACGTCCCCATGGAAAAATCTCCTCCATCCAGGACAAATACCCCTTCTTTCCCCTGCTTCTCTTGACGGATCCCGTCGATTCCGGTCTTCAGCCGGGAGAATCCGCCCAGCTCTTCGTCATCCATCCGTGAATGGAGATCGTGTGTAAATACGATGGTCGCTTTCTTTGTCTTCGTATGTGCTTCCGCCCTTGCTCCCATAGGAAACCCTCCGATAAGAGCGGCGATCATTGCAATTCCTGCCGCTATACGCCTGTTCAGCATCCTTTTCCTCCCTCTGTCGGATCCTTCCGATCCTTTTTCGGCTCTTTTCGATCAATATACAGGGAAAGACCTGATCCATTCCATGTGGATACAGGTCCCCGGTGCGACTTATTCATTCATATTTGCCAGCTTTGCCGACTGATCCGCCGCGATCAGGCTGTCTATTACTTCGTCCAGATCTCCGTTCAGGATGGAATCCAGCCTGTGAAGCGTCAGCTTGATCCTGTGATCCGTTACCCTTCCCTGCGGAAAGTTGTAGGTTCTGATCTTTTCAGAACGGTCTCCCGTTCCGATCTGGCTCCTTCTGGCCTCCGCTTCGGATGCCTGCTGCTTTTCCAGCTCCAGTTCATACAGCTTGGAGCGAAGCAGTCGGAACGCCTTCTCCTTATTCTGCAGCTGAGACTTTTCTGTCTGACTGTAGATCACGATCCCCGTGGGGTAGTGCGTCAGACGTACCGCCGAATCTGTGGTGTTGACACACTGTCCTCCGTTTCCGGACGCACGCATCACGTCGATCCGGATGTCTTTTTCTTCAATGACCACATCTACCTCCTCTGCCTCCGGCATAATAGCAACCGTAACGGTAGATGTATGGATCCTCCCTCCGCTTTCCGTCTCCGGCACTCTCTGTACCCGGTGTACCCCGCTTTCATATTTGAGTCTGGAATAGGCTCCCTGTCCCGTGATCATAAATACACATTCCTTAAAGCCGCCGATCCCATTTTCACTGAGAGAGATCATTTCCACTTTCCACCTGCGGCTTTCTGCATAGTGCAGGTACATCCGGTAGATCTCCGCTGCAAACAGAGCCGCTTCATCTCCGCCGGCTCCTGCCCGGATCTCTACCATAACGTTTTTCTCATCATTGGGGTCCTTTGGCAGCAAAAGGATCTTTAATTCCTGTTCCAGCTCCTCCACCCGCTTCTTGGATTCACTCAGTTCTTCCTTCGCCAGCTCTTTCAGCTCTTCATCCGACTCTTCCTCCAGCATCTGTAGGCTGTCGGAAATCGTCTGTTTACTGGCTTTGTATTCTTTGTAAGCCTCCACGATGGGCTGCAGATCGTTCTGTTCTTTCATCAGCTTACGGAACCGGGACGGATCGTTTGCCACATCCGGCTCCTGCAGTTCGCTCATTACCTCTTCGTACCGGATGAGCAAATCTTCCAATCTATCAAACATGTTTCTTCCTCCTTCAATCCTAAAATCTATTGTACATACCCAGTACAACCCGGTCAAGACCTGCCAAATCCTTTTTCACCGCCACTTGTATGTATCCGTTCTCCCGCATAAGATCCGCCACCTGCTGTCCCTGGTCGTGACCGATCTCAAACAGCAGCCATCCCCCCGGATGCAGATGATCTCCCGCTTCTTTTACCATCACCCTGTAAAAGCTTAGTCCGTCTTCTTCCCCATCCAGCGCCAGTCGGGGCTCATAGATCCGAACCTCCTCCTGAAGGGTCTCTATGACCCGACTGGGAATGTATGGCGGGTTGGATACGATCAGATCATACTTTCCTTCTATCTTTTCAAACAGGCTGCCCTGCCGAAACTCTACCTGCGCGTCCAGCCGTTTTGCATTCTCTTCCGCCACGGCAAGCGCTGCCTGCGACACATCACTGCCCACAGCCGAAATGGAGGGCTTCTGCAGTTTCAGACTGATGATCACACAGCCTGACCCTGTACAAAGGTCCAGTACCCTTTCCTGTCCGTGCAGCTTTTTCAGTGTTTCCTCTACCAACAGTTCCGTTTCCTGCCTGGGGATCAGAACTCCTTTTCCCACCCGGAACGTTCTCCCGAAAAACTCCTGTTTTCCCAGGATATACTGCAGGGGCACTCTTTTTTTCCGCTGTTCTAAAAGTGTTTGATACCTGTCCTTTTCTTCCCCGGAGATCCTTCTGTCCGGCTTCCCATAATAGGCAGCCTTATCGACTCCCGTGATCTCTTCTAAAAGATACCAGGCATCCAGATCGGCTTCCGCCACCCCTGCTTCCTTCAGCTGCCGCTTTCCCTCTTTATATAGGCTTTGAAGTGTGAAACTGCTCTGCTTCATAGGCTCTCCAATCAAATACTGCCTCCACGGCACAAATCGCAACTTCTATCATTCCCTCATCCGGCTCCTTCGTCGTCAGTTTCTGAAACTGCAGCCCCGGTGCACTGAGGATGCGGATGATCCGACTGTCACTGCTTCCTGCCAGTTTCAGAATCTCATAGGAGATCCCCGCGATCACCGGGATCAGCAGGATTCTTAAAAGCACCCGGAAAATAGGATCCTCCACCCGGATCATCAGAAGCAGGACGACGCTGATAAGAAATACAAATACCAGAAAGCTGGTGCCGCAGCGTTTGTGCTGCCTGGAACTTTTTTTAACATTCTCCACCGTCAAAGGCAGACCGTGTTCAATGCAATTGATACATTTGTGCTCCGCTCCATGATACATAAAGGTTCGCCGGATATCCTGCATCCGCGAGATCAGCAAAAGATACAGAAAGAAGATCCCAATCCGGAAGATCCCCTCGATCAGAGTGCGCAGCGTATAAGAGGGGACAAACTGTTTCAGCGCCATCGTCAACAAATAGGGCAGTACCATAAAGATCCCGATAGCAATACACAGGGAAGCTGCCACGGTCAGTCCCATCAGAATCGATTCTTTTCGTTTTTCTTTGGGGTTCTTCGATTTTTCTTCCTCTTCCCCGTATATTTCCGCCGAAAAAGTCAGTGTTCTCATCCCCAGGATCATAGAATCCAAGAACTGGAAGATTCCTCTGACAAAGGGGATCCGAGTAAGGGCCGGCTGATTTTTTACAAGACTCTCAAAGGTTTTCTTTTCTGTTACAATGGAGCCGTCCGCCCTTCTTACCGCCACCGCATATTCGTCTTTGTGCTTCATCATAATGCCTTCCAGCACCGCCTGTCCGCCAATGTTTGATGACTTCATCCTTGCTCCTTTTTACGATTTTTATAATACAAAGGAGCTGAGATACTTTTCGTTACCTCAGCCCCTGATTTTCCTTGCTCTATTTGTCCATTCCGTATTTCTTGTTGAACCTGTCAACACGTCCGCGAGCCTGAGCCGCTTTCTGCTGTCCTGTGTAGAACGGATGACATTTGGAGCAGATTTCTACGTGGATGTCTTCGTTGGTAGAACCTGTCGTAAATGTGTTCCCACAGTTGCAGGTCACAGTTGCCTGATGGTATGCTGGATGGATTCCTTCTCTCATGATTTTCACCTCTTCTTTATTTTGTCACAGATGTGCAGAATTGTTCTTTTAAACAGCCCTGTCATTGTAGCATATTATCCCCATTTTGTCTAGATAAATTTTGTCTTTTTTGCCATTTGGATAAACTCCCGGTTGTTTCGGGTCTTTCCAAACAGGTTGATGATATTGTCCGCGGCATCTTCCGGCTTCATGCCGTTTAGCGCTCTTCGCATCTGTTCTACCGTACTTCTCTCCTCTTCGGTCAGCAAAAGGTCCTCTCTGCGTGTTCCTGATTTCGGGATATCTATGGCCGGGAATACTCTCTTTTCCGACAGCTTTCTGTCCAACACCAGCTCCATATTTCCGGTTCCTTTAAATTCCTCATAGACCACGTCGTCCATCTTACTGCCGGTATCCACCAATGCGGTTGCCAGTATGGTCAGGCTGCCGCCCTCCCGCATATTTCTGGCTGCTCCGAAGAATCGCTTCGGCATGTGAAGGGCTGCAGGATCCAGTCCTCCCGAAAGAGTTCTTCCTGACGGAGGAACAGTCAAATTATAGGCTCTTGCCAGCCTGGTAATACTGTCCAGAAGGATCATCACATCCTTCTTGTTTTCCACCAGTCTTTTGGCCCGTTCGATCACCATTTCCGACACTCTCTTGTGGTGTTCGGGCAGTTCATCAAAGGTGGAATAGATCACCTCTACATTTTCTCCCTCAATGGCTTCTTTGATGTCCGTCACTTCCTCCGGCCGCTCATCGATCAGCAGGATCAGCAAATGTACCTCCGGATTATTTTCCCGTACAGACAGAGCCACCTGCTTCAGAAGTGTCGTCTTTCCTGCCTTGGGCGGAGAAACGATCATCCCCCTTTGCCCTTTCCCGATGGGGGACAAAAGATCCACGATGCGCATTGCCGTACTGGTCTTGCCGCATTCCAGTTTCAGCCTTTTATCGGGAAAAACAGGCGTCATATCTTCAAAATTCCTTCTTTTCCCTACCCGGTGCGTTTCTATGCCATTAATGTGCGTCAGATAAAGCAGCGCCCCGAATTTTTCCTGCTGTGTTTTTACGCGGCGGTTGCCTTCCAGGATATCTCCCGTCTTCAGGTTAAACCTGCGGATCTGGGAGGGCGCCACATAAATATCATTTTCTCCCGGAAGATAATTATCGCTTCGGATAAATCCATAACCGTCGCCCATGACCTCCAGGATCCCCTTTACTTTGATCCCGCTGTCCAGCTCATCCAGGTCATGAATGTCTCTGTCCCCTGTATTGGCTGTCATTTCCCTGGTTTTTACCCTTGCCTGATCCTCTTCTTTTTCTCTCTCTTTTTCGTCCTCTTCCACCATCCGGTCGATCAGCTCTGCCTTTTTCATTGCAGAGATCCCTTTCAACCCTCGCGCTTTCGCCAGATCCTTTAACGTTGCCAACGGCAAGGTTTCGTATTTTTTTCTCATAGAACAGTTTCCTTTCATTTCATCATCTTACACAGTAACGGGGAAATCCAGTCCGACCAGACCTTTTTTGAATATCGTATACATTTCTTATACATTTTCTTGTCAATAAGCCACATTATACAACATCTTCTCTTTTTTTTAAAGCCTTTTATTGATTTGATTTTTTCAGAATGCTATGATGTTACAATGATGAAGAAAGGAAAAGGACGATTATGACCATTCAAGAACAAGCGCTCAAACTGCACAGACAATGGAACGGCAAACTGGAGACCATTCCAAAAGCCCCCCTGGCCTCCCGGGAAGATCTGGCTCTTGCCTATACGCCGGGAGTGGCAGAACCCTGCAAAGAAATTTTTCACCGTCCGGAAGCCGCCTATGAATATACCATGAAGGCCAACACCGTTGCTGTTGTATCCGACGGAAGCGCCGTATTGGGGCTGGGAAACATCGGTCCCCTTGCTGCCATGCCGGTTATGGAAGGAAAGGCTGCGCTGTTTAAATCCTTTGGAGGCGTCAATGCAGTCCCCATCTGTCTGGATACCCAGGACACGGAGGAGATCATCGAGACGGTGGTGCGGCTTGCCCCTTCTTTTGGCGGTATCAACCTGGAAGATATCTCCGCTCCCCGCTGTTTTGAAATCGAACGGCGACTGAATGAGCGGCTGAATATCCCCGTATTCCACGACGATCAGCATGGAACTGCCATCGTAGTTCTGGCAGGGGTCATCAATGCGTTGAAGCTGACGGGGAAATCCGCCGCCTCGGCCAAAGTCGTTATCAATGGTGCCGGCTCTGCCGGGATTGCCATCGCAAATCTCCTGCTGTCCTATGGATTTTCCGACGTTACCATGTGCGACATCCACGGGATCCTGGGAAGTGAGCCCGCCGATCTGAACTGGATGCAGCAGGAAATGCTCCCGCGTCTGAATCCCAGGAAGCTTCAGGGAGACCTGTCTCAGGCTTTGATCCAGGCTGACATTTTTATCGGCGTTTCCGCCCCTCATATCGTTTCCGGCGAAATGGTCGCATCCATGGCAAAGGATTCCATCTTGTTTGCCATGGCGAATCCCGTTCCTGAAATCCTGCCGGAGGATGCAAAAGCCGCCGGAGCCAGGATCGTCGGAACAGGAAGGTCCGATTTCCCGAATCAGGTCAACAACGTTCTGGTCTTCCCCGGAATTTTTAAGGGCGCCCTGGAAGCTCGTGCCACCCATATTACAGAGCGTATGAAGATCGCTGCCGCACTGGCTATTGCCGCACTGGTACCGGAAGCCAGGCTGTCGGAGGATTATATTTTGCCGGAAGCTTTTGACCCGCAGGTGTCGGAGGCCGTCAGTCGGGCAGTAAAGGAACATCTGTCATGAAACGCCGTCTGTGGGGAGAAAAGCCCTATTATTCCTTCGATTATTATCTGAAGACCACCTATGGGCAAAAGCTGTACAAGGTCGCTCTCAACGCCGGGATGACCTGTCCCAACCGCGACGGAACTCTGGGAGAGCGCGGCTGTATTTTCTGCAGTGCGAAGGGATCCGGCGACTTCTCAGAAAGCGCAAAGCTGTCCGTTTCCCTGCAGATCGACTCCGGATGGAAAACGGTGGCGGAAAAATTCAAGGCCTCTTCCTGCATCGCTTATTTTCAGGCGTTTACCAATACTTACGCACCGGTTTCCTATCTGCGGAAAATCTTTTGGGATGCAGCTTCCCATCCCCGGGTAAAGATCCTTTCCATCGCCACCCGTCCGGATTGCCTGGAAGAAGAAGTACTGGACCTGCTGGAGGAAATCAACAGGGTCAAACCTGTCTGGATAGAGCTGGGATTGCAGACCATACATGAGGATACGGCAAAACTGATACGGCGTATGTATCCTCTTTCCACATTTGAGGACTGTGTGACCCGCCTGAAGCGACGCGGGATCCCCATTATCGTACACACCATTACCGGGCTCCCGGGCGAATCTCTTTCCCGGATGCTGGAAACCATTCATTACCTGAATTCTGCCGGGATCCAGGGGATCAAGCTGCAGCTGCTGCATGTGCTGGAGGGAACAGATCTGGCAGAGCTTTACCGGCGCTCCTTCTTTCCCGTACTCTCTCTGGAAGAATATGTCTCGACAACCGGCAGCCTGATCGCCCATCTGGATCCCTCTATTGTGATCCACAGGCTGACAGGCGACGGCCCCAGCGACAGTCTGCTGGCGCCGCGATGGTCCACGAAAAAAAGACACGTTTTGAACCAGATACATTCCTATTTGAAACAGCAGGATATCTGGCAAGGAAAGGAAGTTGATCATGGATAATTCTTTAAAATTATATAAATTAATGGTGCTGTATATGCTGAGCCGCGTGGATTTTCCCCTGACCAACTCACAGATCTCGGAATTTATCCTGGATAAGGGCTATACCACCTATTTCAAGCTTCAGCAGACCTTTTCGGAGCTTCTGGATTCCCATTTCATTGTGGAAGAATCCACGCATGGAAGGACCCTGTATCACCTGACCGAAGAGGGAAGGGAAACTGCCTCTTTCTTTTCCCGTGATCTGTCTTCTGCTATTTTAGAAGATATTGATTCATTTCTTTTGGAGAAAAGGTATGATCTGAAAGACGAAGTTTCCATACAAGCGGATTATTTCAGAAATACCCCCTCCTCCTACACGGTAAGTTGCCGTGTGATCGAAAAAGGGCAAAGTCTGATCCATCTGGAAGTCACGGTTCCCTCAGAGGAGGAAGCCCGCCAGGCAGTCCGCAACTTCCGCAGGAAAAATCAGGAGATCTATTCCTCTGTCATGGAGCATCTTCTTTCCCTTGAGGAAAGGTTTGCATCAAAAGCGCCTTAAATATGCAATATTAGAAGGATTTCAGATCGGAAAGATCTGTCTGTAAAAAGAAAGGATGTCATTTATGAAATGCAAAACATGTCTTCGACTGTACGCCAGTTTTTTTAAGATCGGAGGTCTGCTGTTTGGCGGGGGACTGGCAATGCTGCCGCTTCTCCAAAGAGAAGTGGTGACGGAAAGACAGTGGTGTACCGAAGAAGAAATTCTGGATATGTACGCCATCGGCCAATGTACCCCGGGAATCATCGCCGTCAATACAGCCACCTATATCGGATACAAGCAGGCAGGGATTGCCGGGAGCATCTTTGGTACTCTGGGGCTGATCACGCCTTCTCTTCTGATCATCTGTCTGATCGCATCTGTTTTGCAGAACTTTCTTCATGTCCCTGCCGTACTTCACGCACTCTCCGGAATCCGTATCGTGGTCTGTGCCATGATGATTCAGACGGTGGTGACTATGGCAAAGAAAGGGATCACGGATAAAGCCGGCGCCGTCCTGTTTGTCTGCGCCTTTTCCCTGGCCTGCTTTACGCCCGTCCCCACTGCCGCCATCATTCTCCTGGCCGGTATCACAGGCGTTCTTTTACGCAGGAAAAAAGGAGGTTCCCTATGATCTATCTGACACTGGCTTATGAATTTTTTAAGATCGGTCTTTTTTCCGTGGGAGGCGGAATGGCCACCCTGCCCTTTCTTATGAACCTGACTTCCAGATACGACTGGTACACTGCGAAAGAGCTGGCAAATATGGTTGCCATCAGTGAGAGCACTCCCGGTCCCGTAGGGATCAACATGGCCACCTTCGCCGGCTATCACGCCGCCGGGATCCCCGGAGCCATCGTAGCCACCCTGGCTCTGACGGCTCCTGCCTGGATCATTATCATCCTGATCGCCCGGTTTTTGGAAAATTTCAGCGAAAACGCCACCGTACAGTCTGTTTTCTACGGGATCCGTCCTACCGTCGCAGCTTTGATCGGCTATGCGGTATGGGAACTGTTAAAGATCACGCTTCTCGTTACAAAAAACGGCAGAGAAGCCTTGGACCTTACAGGTCTGGCTCTCTGCCTGATCGTTTTCCTTCTTCTGCAGATAAAATCTTTGAAGAAACTGCATCCGGTCTTCTGGATCATAGCCGGCGCTTTTCTGGGGATCCTTCTAAAACTGTAGGAACGTCTCTCAGTCATCCAGAAGGAAGGCGCAGAAGATCTCATTGCTGACAGAAATCCCTTCCCTGGACAGCCGCACCATATCTCCCTTTTCTTCTAAGAGGGATAGCTTCAGAAACTTTTCTATTTCTTTTCCGTACACCTGTTTCATGGAGATTCCAAACAGCTTTTGGAATCTCTTTTGGGAAACCCCCTCCATTTTCCTCAGTCCCAGAAACATATACTCTTCCATCTGCTCCCGTCTGGTGACTGCCTTTCGTTCCTCCTGATAGCTCCATCTTTCTTCTCCCAAAAAAGAGGCCGCTCCCTTTCCGAATCCCAGATATTCCACGCGATCCCAATATCCCAGGTTATGCCGGCAATAAAATCCCGGCTTCCCATAGTTGGATATCTCATAGCGTCGGTATCCGTATCCTCTCAGGATCTCCTCTGTTACTGCGTACATACGGCGTTCTTCTTCCTCCCCCGGAAGGTCTTCCTGTTCCTTTTGGTATCGATAAAAAAACGGGGTTCCTTCTTCAATGATGAGACTATAGGCCGAAAGATGCTCCGGTCCCCATCCTGCCACGGTGTGCAAAGATTCCTCCCAGGAGGAAAGCGTCTGAAAAGGAATGCCCGACATCATATCAATATTCACATTCCCAAAGCCTTCTTCCCTTGCCATTTCGTAAGTCTGCCGCCCTTCCCTGCAGGTATGGATCCTTCCCAGAGCCTCCAGCTCCTTTTGGTGGACAGACTGCAGTCCCATGCTGAGACGGTTGATCCCGGCCTGCCTGTACTCTCTTAACTTCTGCCTGGAAACGGTTCCCGGATTCATTTCAAGAGAGATTTCCGCCTGCTCTTCCACAGAAAACGTATCAAACACCGCCTCCAGCAGCCGGGTTACCAGTCCTTCTTCCAGCACGGACGGCGTTCCGCCCCCCAAAAAGATACTGGATACGCTATAAGCCTTTGCCAGAGATCTGTAGGTTACGATCTCCTGACAAAGGCTCTTTACATACGCTCTTCTTTCCGCCTCTTTGGAAGGGGCCGAAAAAAAATCACAATACTCACACTTTGCTACACAAAAAGGAATGTGTATATAAATCTCCAATGGTTTTGCCACGATCCTGCCGTCCTTCTTTCTTCCTGCTGCTACTTGTCGTCCAGTTTCAGCACACTCATAAAGGCCTTTTGCGGAATTTCCACATTTCCCACCTGACGCATTCTCTTCTTTCCTTCCTTCTGCTTTTCCAGAAGCTTTCTCTTTCTGCTGATATCTCCGCCGTAGCATTTTGCCAGTACGTCTTTTCTCATAGCCTTTACTGTTTCTCTGGCAATGATCTTGCTTCCTACCGCCGCCTGGATGGGGATCTCAAACAGCTGTCTTGGGATCTCCTCTTTCAGCTTTTCACACATCCTGCGCCCTCTTTCGTAAGCGGTGTCCGCATGAACGATAAAGGAAAGAGCATCCACCTCCTCCTTATTGATCAAAATATCCAGTTTTACCAGCTTTGACTGTACGTATCCATCCATTTCATAGTCGAAGGAAGCATATCCTCTGGATCTGGATTTCAATGCGTCAAAAAAATCATAAATGATCTCATTTAGCGGAAGGTGATATTTTAAAACTGCACGCGTTTCCTCTATATATTCCATCCCTTCATAGACTCCCCGCCTTTCCTGGCACAGATCCATAATGGCCCCGATAAACTCTGAGGTTACCATGATCTCTGCCTTTACCATAGGCTCTTCCATAAATTCTATCAGAGAGGGATCGGGGAGGTTGGAAGGATTGGTCAGTTCGATCACTTCCTGATTGGTCTTGTGTACCTTGTAAATAACTCCCGGTGCCGTCGTGACCAGATCCAGATTGTATTCCCGCTCCAGTCTTTCCTGGATGATCTCCAGGTGGAGCAATCCCAAAAATCCACAGCGGAACCCAAACCCCAGCGCAATGGAGGTCTCCGGTTCAAACTGGAGGGAGGCGTCATTTAACTGAAGCTTTTCCAGGGCGTCCCGAAGATCGGGATATCTTGCTCCGTCTGACGGATACATTCCGCAATACACCATGGGGTTTACTTTCTTATATCCCGGCAGCGGCTTCTCACAGGGATGCGCACTGTCGGTGATGGTATCTCCCACCTGCGTATCCTTCACATTTTTCAGGCTGGCAGTAATATATCCTACCATGCCCGCCGTCAGTTCCTCACAGGGAATAAACTGGCCTGCTCCAAAGTATCCCACTTCCACCACTTCCGCCTTGGCGCCGGTCGCCATCATCAGGATGGGGGTTCCTTTTTTTACCCGCCCCTCCTTGATCCGGCAAAATACGATCACTCCCTTGTATGCATCGTACAGGGAGTCAAAGATCAGCGCCTGCAGGGGATGATTTTGATCGCCCGAGGGCGCCGGGATCTTTTCCACGATCTGTTCCAATACCTGGGAAATATTCAGTCCTGTCTTTGCCGAGATCCTGGGAGCATCCTCCGCCTCAATTCCGATCACATCTTCGATTTCCTCGATCACCCGCTCCGGATCTGCGCTGGGCAGATCTACCTTGTTGATCACCGGGAATACATCCAGGTCATGATCCAGGGCCAGGTAGACGTTGGCCAGTGTCTGTGCCTCTACCCCCTGGGCCGCATCCACTACCAGGATAGCTCCGTCACAGGCTGCCAGGCTTCTGGACACTTCATAGTTAAAATCCACATGACCGGGAGTATCGATCAGGTTGAAAATATATTCTTCTCCCTTCTTGTCCCGGTAGACGGTACGAACCGCCTGCGCTTTGATGGTGATCCCACGCTCTCTCTCCAGTTCCATATTGTCCAGAACCTGCGACTGCATTTCCCGGCTGGTCAAAAGTCCCGTCTCCTCAATGATCCGGTCTGCCAACGTGGATTTGCCATGATCTATATGGGCGATGATACAAAAATTTCTAATCTTACTCTGCTCTATTCCTGCCACTTTCTTTTCCCCTTAGTCTTACGTATTTGTCCTGCTCGCATGGGCAAAGTATATCACGGAGAACTGTATTTTACAACGAAAAGTTCCACGCTCATCCGGTCCGCGATCCTCCCTGTCTTGACCCGTTCTTCCAGGTCTGCGCCCTCCTCCAGGATCCGTCTGATCTCTTCTTTTTTATACCGGCTCCCCTGCTGGATATATTTGGAAACGGCATAGGGATGCACCCCCAGCTCTTTGGCGATCTGCCCCTTATCCAATCCCCTCTGTTTCAGGGCTATGGTCTCCAGAAGCCTTCGGAACTGACTGTTCAGCAGGCTTAGGATCTTCATCGGCGGCTCCTTCAGTGCCAGAAGCTCATAGTAGTAATCCAGGGCCTTCCTACGGTTTTTGGAAGCAACCGCTTCTATCATGGAAAATACCTTTTCCTCCATATTCCATGTGGTGATCGCTTCCACATCCGCCTTTGTAATCTCTGCCCCGTCCAGCCGGTAACAAATCAACTTTTCTATTTCTTTTTCCAGGCTCTCCATGTTGCTTCCACTTCGCTCCAGCAGCCTGTACGCCGCATCTTTGGAAATCGTTTTTCCATCCTGACGAACCCTGGACTCGACCCAGCGAAGGAGGGTTCCTTCCTCCTGCCGCTTCATCTCCGCACTGTAGCCCAGCTTCGTTACCGCCTTGTACAGCCTTCCCCGCTTGTCTACTTCCCGCTCCACAAACAGGATCCTTGTGGTATCCGGAAGTTCCTGTAGGTAGTCTGTCAGTCTGCTCTCTCCCTTTTTAAACCATCCCGAATTTTCTATGACGATCAGGCGGCTGTCTGCAAAAAACGGCAGAGTCTCCGCCGTATCGATCACAGCTCCCACAGAAATGTCTTTTCCCTCATAGTAGGAATAATTCATTTCCTTCTGCCCCGGGAGCAACGCTTCCACCAGTCTGTTCCGGTACTGTTTTTTCAGATACTCTTCTTCTCCAAACAACAGGTACATCCGCTCCCAGTTTCCTGTCTTTATGTCTTCTTGTAATTTTTTCATATGTTTCCCCGCCATCTCGCTTCTGATGCTCTTTGCTTTTCCGATTATACTAAAAATCCTTTTCTACTTCAAGGGCTGCCATCTGCTGCCAATATGCATCGTCTCCTCTTCCACAAGTATAAAAACTTCTCCTGTTTTTGGCGTCTGTAAGATCCTGCTTCCCTTTTGCCTCAGTCGCTCCAGCACTTCTTTGTGCGGATGTCCGTATCTGCCCGACACCCCTGCCGAGATCACAGCGTACCGTGGATGAACGCTGTTTAAAAATTCCCGGGACGTGGAGAACCTGGAACCGTGATGCGCCACCTTGAGAACGTCTATCCCTTCTTTTTGGTAACGACGCCCAATCTCCTTCAGAAATATCTTTTCTCCTTCTTTTTCCAGATCTCCTGTCAGCAGCATCTCAAAATCCCCATAGCGAATCTCCAGCACCATAGAGGCTTCATTCCCCTTTTGTATCCCTCTTTCTTCTTTCGTGGGAAACAGGCAGGTCATCCTTAGTTTTCCTTCCCGGATCTCGTCCCCCTGATTTATGGTATACACCGGCACGCCTGCCAGCTTTGCTGTCTGTGCCAGCCGGGCGAGCCTTTCTTCCCAGTAGTTTTCCGGCGGCAGCACCAGCTTTTCCACACAGATCCCTCCTTTTTCATCCTGTAGCAGTTCCTCCACGCCATTGTTGTGATCCATATCCCCATGAGAGATCAGCACATAGTCCAGCTTTGTAATCCCCTGAGATTTCAGAAAGGGACGGATCCGATATTTTCCCACTTTTTTCACATCGGTGCTTCCTCCGTCGATCAGATAGGTCCCTCCTTTTTCTCCCCGGATAAAGGTGCAGTCTCCCTGGCCGATATCCAGTACAAAGATCTGAAGGTTCCCTCCCCCTTCCGGTTTCCACAGCAGCAGGCTCATTCCTGCCAGAATACTGACCAGGGCAATCTTTCTTCTTGGATCTTTCCTTTTTCCCTTTAACGTCCCGGATCCTGCCGCCTTTTTCAGTAGAAAAAGACCTGCTGCCACCAGCACATAATATCCTGCCACCTTCCATGGCTCCGGCTGTCCGATTACCATATGTCCCCAGGGCAGCCTCCCAAGCCATCCGCTTCCCTTTTCATAAACATACAGGATCCCTTTACACAATGCAAAGCACCCTCCTCCCCCGCCTGCCATGTCCAGAAGACTTCCCAAAAATCCTGCCAGCAGCAACAGGGATGCCAGCGGCACCACCAAAAGATTCCATAGAATAGACCAGAAAGAGTATTCAAAAAAGTGCCAGCATAGCAAGGGGAGAAGAGTCAGACAGATTGCTGCTCCCGAACAGATCCCCCGCCAGAGTCTTCCCGGGATATCGTAGCTTCGTTTTTTCGGAAAAAGCAGGGGAGCCACCTTCCACAAACTGAAAATCGTTCCGAAGGACAGCAGAAAGCCCACATCAAACAGCGCCTCCGGTCTGGTCCCAAGAAGGATGGCGGCGGACACCCAAAAGGTGATATCTTTGTCCCAGGCTCTCCCACTGACCTCTGCTCCGGTACGAAATCCGAAAAACAGAACAGCCCGCAGGCTTGATACGGTGACCCCTGTCATCAGCACATAGATCCCCAGACAGATCCAGCCTGCCACACCTCCTGCCAGAAAGCTTCCGGTAACCCGTCTTCCCATCTGATAGACCGCCCATCCCAAAAAAGAAATATGCAGTCCCGATATCACAAGGATATGTCCGATCCCTGCCATCTGGAACAATTCTTTGATTTCTTCCGGAATCTCTCTCTTCTCTCCCAAAAGGACTCCTGCCATCACTCCTCCGTACCTTTTTCCCATACGAAAAAGCAGCCTGTCCTTCCACGCCTGTTTCCACTGCAAAAGCCTCCCCTGCAGCTCCCACTTTTCCGTACCGGTAACCGTCAGCTCTTTCCCCAGCAAGGTTCCCCCAAATCCGCAGGATTTATAATACAGATATTCGTCAAAATTCCCTCTGTTTCTGGCAACACGAAAATGACAGAAGTCTCCTTTGACCCTGACCCGATTTCCCAGATAGACACTTTCCGGTTTCTTATTCTGCTTGTTTCCCTTTTTGAAAATAGAGGATGTGAATAGAAGCGTTTGAGCAGATTGCTCTGAAATGGTCCTGCCTGCTGTGAAATGAGATGTCTGTGCCGGCAGATCTGATCCTTTCCCGGTCGTCTTTCGGGAAATCGGACAATTCTTTTGTCTGAAAAAAACTATAAACTTTGCAAAGTGGTCTCTGTCCTCTTTTTCCAGAGCCCGCCCTTTGCATCTTCCTTTGATACAAAGTTTCGTTCCCCGGTCTGTCTCTTCTATCGCACAGACCGTCCCCTCCAAAAAAACATTTTTATATATTTTTTGATTACCTGCCAGATGCCGGTGTCTTTCCAGAATCTCCATCCTCCTCTGACAGGCAATCACTACTGTGACCAGTAATACTCCCATGCATAAGATCAGCACAGGCCGTTGTCTCATTCTTCCTCCTTTTCCAGCAGTTTCCAATCCGCTTTTAATGGTTTGCTTAAGTCAACTTTTTCCAGATATTGGATATTGGTGTCTCCGTTAACAGAAATCTGCACACGGTCTACCTTTCCGTTTTCGATCACAGAATTGACAATTCCATAAATTGTGATCTTCGGATCCACTGCGTAGGTGTTTTTCAAAAATTCCTCATCCAGATTTACATAGCATACCTGGTTTCTGACAGAAACTCCCAGCACCTTTGTGTTTTCGGGAAGGATGGGATCTCCTTCCTCCCGCTTCAAAAGTTGTTCCAGAATGACTTTTTCAATGGAGCTGCTACTGCTGTAGCGTACCAGACGCTGTTCTTCCTCCAGGCGGTCTCCCTTTTTATTAGCATAATACAGCTTCAAAGAAGCGCTCTGGTAGGTCTGCAGAAGCAGTCCGGTATTTTCCAGAAAATCCTCCCGGTCCATCTCCCCCACTTCTCTTTGCTCCCGGTCTTTCAAAGGTTCCTCTCCCACCAAAAACAGAACCTTTTCCACGGATGACAGCTGTGTCATGGTCTCTACAAATCCCGCCCGAAACAGCACCTCTTCCTGAGGGGATATGTTCGCATACTCTTTTCCGAAAGAAACCACCAGCCTTCCCTTTTCCAGCTTCCAGCTTTCTATTTCTGCCTTTTCAGGGAAAATACTGCTTGCCGCTTCCTCCTTCGGGTCTTTCTTCAGTGCCGTTATCAGCTCTTTCACCTGCGCGTCTGCTGCCTTCGCTTTTATCCTGTAGGAAACTTTTTCCAGGCTTCCGTCACGGATACACGTCACAAATTCTTTTGGTGCTTCCTCCCTCTCCTGCTCTTTGCATCCTGATAGAAGGACTGTCAAAAGGAGAAGGAACACAAGCATCCGGACATTCTTTTTTTCTGTCATAGTTTCTTTTTCTCCTCCTTTGCTCCTACATAGGTAAGGGGGATCCGAACGGTAAAGGTACTGCCCAGTCCCGGCTGACTGTAAACTTTCACCGTCCCTCTATGCATTACCACCGATTTTCTGGCAATAGAAAGCCCCAGACCGGTTCCTCCGATCTCTCTGGAGTGAGACTTGTCTGCCCGGTAAAACCGTTCAAAAATATGCTCCTGGTCTTCTTCTTTCATCCCGATTCCCGAGTCCGAAACCTCAATATAGCAAAATTTGTGATCTCCGTTTATGCGCACCCGCACCCAGCCGCCTTCTTTGTTATATTTGATGGCGTTTTCCACCAGATTGGAGATCGCCAGGGAGATCTTCACCTCGTCCACTTCTGCCTGAACCGGCCGTACACTTTCCAGGATCAGCTCCACATCAGCTTTTTCCGCAATGGGACGAAGTCTTTTCAATATCTTTTCGATCAACTGGTTCATCTGTTCCGTCTGCACGTTGGGATGCTCCGCCGTCTTATCCATTTTTACCAAAGAAAGAAGGTCATTGATGATCTTGTCCTCCCTCTGGATCTCCTGGGAAAGATCCTGCATAAATTCCTGATACAGTTCTACCGGTACGTCCGGCTGTGCCAGCAGGGAATCTGCCAGCACCTTCATGGAAGTCATAGGCGTTTTCAGCTCATGGGATACGTTAGAAACAAATTCATTTCTTGATTCATCCAAAGCCTTCATTCTTTCCAGCATGACATTCAAGGTTTCCGACAATTCTTTGGTTTCTGTAAACGTATATTCTTCCACACGCCCTTCTTCAAATCCTTCTGTCACGCCTTCTACCAGATGCCGGATCCTGCGGATGGGCTTCACAATGGTCGTTCCATACACAATTCCCGCCCCGGCCAGCAATACTCCGATCAGGATCAGGGTACTCTGCCCTTTTTCTCTCAGAAAATCCACCTGATCAGATATTCCGTCTGTCGTCATACTGACCAGCATAACGCCTTTTACTTCTCCGGTTCCCGGCTCTAAAACAGGTGTCGTCACTTCTATATACTTGTTCTTCTTATCATAATGGGAGGTTCCTTCTCCCTTCATGCAGTCCATGACGTCCTTTGAAACGATGGTTTTCCCTTCATCCATCTTGTATGTGTCCCTGCATATTCGAAAGCAGCTGTCGATCAGCATGATCCTGCCGTTATAAATCCCGGAAAGCTGCTGCACCTCTGCCTCCAGCATTTCTGACGGCACTCCCTCCAGATACGACAGATCCTTCCACTGTCCCAGAAAAATGGTACACTGGTTCTGGATTTCCGCCATGCGAACCTCCGCCGCTTTCTTTTCATAGCTGTTCAGCAGCACCGCTTCCATCAAGACTGCCGACAGGATGCCAAACAGAAGGATCGCTGCCAATATGTAAACCTGCAGGCTTTTTTGCACATTCCGCTTCAGATAGGCCTTAATTTCTGAAATAATATCCTACACCCCATTTCGTATGCACATATTTTGGTTCGCTTGGACTTGTTTCGATCTTCTCCCGCAGTCTCCGGATGTGCACGTCCACCGTCCTGGCGTCTCCCGGATACTCATAACCCCATACGATATTCAATAAATTCTCCCGGCTGTAGACTTTGGCGGGGTTAGATGCTAAAAGTTCCAGAAGATCAAATTCCTTCGCCGTCAGATTGACCTCTCTTCCTGCGATCTCCACCCGCCTGCTTTCACAGTCGATAGTCAGATCTCCCTTCACCAGAACGGAAGCCTTGTTTTCTGCTTCCTTCTTTTCCGTTCTCCGCAAAATAGCTCGGATCCTGGCCTTTACTTCCAGAATATTAAAAGGTTTTGTCATATAATCGTCGGCTCCATATTCCAGTCCCAGAATCTTATCCATATCTTCTCCCTTGGCAGTTAGCATGATCACCGGAACATCTGATGATTCCCGGATCCTGCGGCATACTTCAAATCCGTCATACTTGGGAAGCATCACATCCAGCAGGATCATATCATAGGAGTTCTTCTTTGCCAGACAGAGCGCTTCCTCTCCGTCATAGGCACAATCCACCTGAAATCCCTCCTGCTCCAGACTGAACCGTATCCCTTTTACGATCAATTTTTCGTCGTCCACCACCAATACCTTTTTCATTCCATTCTCCATTCTTGTTTGAGTCGTTTCTGTACTGCCCTTTCCGCCATTTTGATCTGTTTCTGTTACTTTCCAGGGAAGAATTTCTTTAATCGACTTGGATCCTTCCCTTTATTTTCTGAAACACTCCTTCTCCTATCCCGGAGACCTCCTTGATCTCTTCTACCCTTTGAAATCCTCCCTGCTCCTTCCGGTACGTCAGGATCGCCTCCGCTTTTGCTTCTCCGATCCCGTCCAGTTTCATCAGGTCTTCTTTGGAAGCACGGTTGATATTGACCCCTTCCGAACCGGATGCGGACAGGCTGCTCGCTTCCTCCCCGCTGCTTAAGGCGGCAGATCCAGAGGCAGTTTCCTGCCTGCCGGGAACGTATAGTTTTTCTCCGTCCCTGATCTCCTTCGCCTGATTTAAATAATCCTGATCTGCCTCCTGGGTAAATCCTCCCGCCAGCCGGATCGCTTCCCAGATCCTTCCGCCGGCCTCTACTTCATAGACACCCGGATTTATCACTTCTCCGCACACATGTACCAGAATCTTTTTCTCAGACTTCTTTTCCGTCTTTTTCTCCCGCTTTTTCTCTTGCTCTTCTTTCTTCTGTATCTCAACCGCTTTTAGGGATTCCTTCTGGACAGGCTGCTTTTTTATACATCCTGAAGACAAGAATATGACCATGATTCCGATCAACAAACCTATGATTTTTGTTCCTCTTTGCATACTTTCTCCTTACAGTCTGTCGAAACTGTAACCCCGCATACATGAACATCTTCATTTTACTATTCCCATCCTGAAAATGCAACCGAAACCACTTTTCTAATAATTATTCTTTTTTATTGCATAAATATTAATTTTGTTGTATAGTAAACGTCAGAAACATACAAGGAGGATATTTGATATGAAAGAAAAAGTAATCTTGGCCTATTCCGGAGGATTGGATACGACTGCCATCATTCCCTGGCTGAAAGAACATTTTGATTATGAGGTGATCTGCTGCTGTATCGACTGCGGACAGGGGGAAGAGCTGGAAGGATTGGAAGAAAGAGCGCTGCTGTCCGGAGCATCCAAGCTTTATATAGAGGATATCGTAGATGAATTCTGCGATGAATATATTGTTCCCTGTGTTCAGGCCAATGCCGTTTATGAAAATAAATATCTGCTGGGAACTGCCATGGCGCGCCCTGTGATCGCAAAAAGGCTGGTAGAGATCGCAGAAAAAGAGGGCGCCTCTGCCATTTGCCATGGCGCTACCGGAAAGGGAAATGACCAGATCCGTTTTGAACTGGGGATCATGGCGCTTGCTCCTCATCTGAAGGTCATTGCTCCCTGGCGTATGACAGATCTCTGGACCATGAATTCTCGCGAGGAAGAAATCGCCTACTGCGAAAGCCACGGCATCCATCTTCCTTTTAGCACCGCACAAAGCTATAGCCGGGACCGCAACCTCTGGCACATCAGCCATGAAGGACTGGAGCTGGAGGATCCTGCCTGTGAGCCGGACTATTCCAACCTTCTCGTGCTGGGCGTTACTCCCGAAAACGCTCCTGACGAGGGGGAATATGTCACCATGACATTTGAAAAAGGTGTTCCCACCAGTGTCAATCAGGTTCCCATGAAGGTATCCGACGTGATCCGTACCCTGAACCAGCTTGGCGGAAAGCATGGTATCGGAATCTGTGATATTGTAGAAAACCGGGTAGTGGGTATGAAGTCCCGCGGGGTGTATGAAACGCCGGGAGGAACCATCTTATATGAGGCTCACCAGCAGCTGGAAGAGCTGGTGCTGGATCATGCTACCGCTGAAGTAAAAAAAGAAATGGGGAATAAGCTGTCCCAGATCGTATATGAAGGAAAATGGTTTACCCCTTTAAGGGAAGCCGTGCAGGCTTTTGTTGCCAGCACACAGGAACAGGTAACCGGAGAAGTGACTTTCAAGCTTTACAAAGGAAATATCATCAAAGCCGGTACCACCTCTCCCTACTCTCTTTACAGCGAATCTCTGGCAAGCTTCACTACCGGAGAGCTGTACGATCATCATGATGCCGATGGCTTCATCCGCCTCTTCGGCCTTCCGTTAAAGGTGCGTGCGCTAAAAAAAGAAGAACAAGCAGCTTCCGACATCGGATAATTCCCGACAGTGTCCGGATGCATAAACAACAGACTGCCACAGTCCGGCGCTTCCTTTCCTGACAGGTAATCTGTTCTGAAACAAAAGAGAGACCTCCTGCAAGGCTCCGGCAGTTTCAACCCTTGCCGCCTTACAGGAGGTCTCTCTTTCTTATTTCTTTAAGATGCAGGGATCTCCTGACGGATTCCCGCTCATGCGATCTTGTCTGTTCTATCTTGTTCCTTATGCGATAGATTCGTGGAACTGCGACTGATACAGCTGTGCATAGAAGCCATTTTGCTCCAAAAGCTGTGTATGATCTCCCTGTTCCACAATATCTCCGTCCTTCATCACAAGGATCAGGTCCGCATCCCTTATAGTGGAAAGCCGGTGAGCGATCACAAAGCTGGTCCTTCCTTTCATAAGATTGGCCATTGCCTTTTGAATCTGCACTTCCGTCCTGGTATCCACCGAGCTGGTCGCTTCGTCCAGGATCAGGATCCTGGGGTCTGCCAGGATCGCCCTGGCAATCGTCATCAACTGTTTCTGCCCCTGAGATACATTGTTGGCCTCTTCATTCAATTCCATGTCATAGCCTCCGGGCAGTGTCTTTACAAAGCGGTGAACGTGTGCCGCTTTTGCCGCCTCTGCCACTTCCTCGTGAGAAGCGTTCAGCTTTCCATAACGGATATTCTCTTCGATCTTCCCCCGGAACAGCCATGTATCCTGCAGCACCATGCCAAATCTTTGCCGCAGCTCCTGTCTCGGCATTTCCCGGATATCCTTTCCGTCCACCAAAATCCGTCCGCCTGTCACGTCGTAGAAACGCATCAAAAGCTTTACCATTGTGGTTTTTCCCGCTCCGGTCGGGCCTACGATGGCCACCTTCTGTCCCGGCCGGATCTTCACGCTGAAATCATGAATGATCTCCTGTCCTTCCACATAACCAAAGCTGACATGTTCAAAAGTCACCGCGCCTTCTCCTTCTCTCTCCGGTTCCGTCTTGGAACCGACCGTCAAAGAAGCGGTTTCTGTTTCTTCCTCTTCTTCCAGAAATTCAAATATCCTCTCTGCCGAGGCAGCTGTAGACTGGATCATGGTAGCCGCCTGCGCCACCTGCTGGATCGGCATGGTAAACTGCCGGACATACTGGATAAACGACTGGATATCTCCCACCTGGATCGTCTTTTTGATCGCCAGGTAACCTCCCAGGATCACCACCGCTACATAGCCAAGATTTCCCACAAACTGCATGATCGGCATCATCATCCCCGAAAAAAACTGGGATTTCCAGGCTGACCGGTACAAAGTGGCATTCTCCTTTTCAAACTGCTCCAGCACTCTTTTTTCCTGGTTAAAGGCCTTTACAATCACCTGCCCGCCGTAGATCTCCTCGATCTGTCCATTGATCACTCCCAGATGCGTCTGCTGCTGGGCGAAATATTTCTGGGAGCGTCCCACTACCAGCGACACGATGATCATGGAGAAGATCAGAACGGAAAGAGAGACCACCGTCATCAGCGGGCTGATACTCAGCATCATGATCAGCACTCCCAGGATCGTAGCTACCGCACTGATGATCTGAGAGGCACTCTGATTCAGGCTCTGGCTTAAGGTATCCACATCATTTGTGATCCTGGACAGCACCTCTCCATGCGGCTGCCGGTCAAAATAATTCATAGGCAGACGATGGATCTTTTCCGACATCTCTCTTCTTAGGCGATAGGTCATTTTTTGTGCGATTCCCGTGACCAGGATTCCCTGAATAAACGTCATGGCCGCACTAACGCCGTACAAGATAAACAGTCCGGTCAGGATCTGAGCGATTTTTTCAAAATCGATCCCACCCTCTCCCGCTATTTTCTTTACCAGCCCCTGAAACAATTCCGTCGTCGCTTTTCCCAGTATCTTGGGGCCTACGATCCCAAAAACGGTGCTCCCGATGGCAAACAGAACCACAAAGACGATCTGTATCTTAAATTCTCCAAAATAGGCGGCCAGTTTTTTCATGGCTCCGCTGAAATCTTTCGCTTTTTCCATCACTGGTTCATCGCCCATGGTCTTTCTTCTGGACATCTACCTCGCCTCCCTTCCTGCTTTGGAAAGTTCTTCCTCAGACAGCTGTGATACTGCGATCTGATAATAGGTTTCACAGTTTTTCAGCAGCTCCTCATGGGTTCCCTTCCCCACCATCTGCCCGTCTTCCAGCACAATGATCTGGTCCGCCTGCAAAATGGTGCTGATCCTTTGTGCAACGAGCAGTACGGTGCTGTCCTTGGTATCCTTTTTCAGGGCACGGCGCAGTGCCTGATCTGTTTTATAGTCCAATGCGGAGAAGCTGTCGTCAAAAATATAGATCTCCGGCTGCTTTGCGATCGCCCGGGCGATCGACAGTCTCTGCTTCTGCCCTCCGGATACATTGCCTCCCCCCTGGGAGATCTCTCTTTCGTATCCGTTTTCTTGCTCTTCAATAAACTCTGTCGCCTGGGCTGTCCTTGCCGCTGCCTTCATCCGTTCTTCCTTCTTCTCCGTCTGTCCGTACAGGATATTGGAAGCTATCGTACCGGAAAACAGCACTCCCTTCTGCGGAACATAGCCGATCCTGTCCCGCAACTCCTTTTGCGATACGTCCCGGACATCCTCTCCGTCCACCAGGATCCTTCCTTCCGTTACGTCATAGAACCTTGGGATCAGATTGACCAGAGTGGATTTTCCGCTTCCGGTGCTTCCGATAAAGGCCGTCGTTTCTCCTTTTTTTGCCACGAAGCTGATCTGACTTAGCACGTCTTCTTCTGCTCCCGGATAACGGAAGGATACATTTTCAAAACGTACTTCTCCTTTCCTGTCGGAGGCAAATGGCTTTACTTCCTTTTTGTCCACGATCTGATTCTCACTTCTTAAGACTTCATCCACACGTTCCGCCGAAACAGCCGCTCTTGGAAGCATCACAGACACCATACACAGCATCAGGAAAGAGATGATGATCTGCATGGTATATTGAATAAATGCCATCATATCCCCCACCTGCATGGTTCCGTCCTCGATCCCGTGGCCACCCACCCACACGATCAGCAAAGTGATCAGATTCATGATCAACATCATGATAGGCATCATAAAGGTCATCGCCCGGTTGATAAACAGAAAGGTCTTTGTCATATCTTTGTTGGCTGCATCAAATCTTTTTTCCTCGTAGGACTCGTTTCCAAATACCCGGATCACCTGAAGTCCCGTCAGGATCTCCCTGCTGACCAGATTCAGTCGGTCGATCTGTTTTTGCACCAGCTTAAAGCGGGGGATCACCATGGAAAACAAAACAAGCACCACCAACAAAATGGCGCCCACGCCAAGCCCGATGATCCAGGACATCCCCACATCTGTGTGGATCACCTTCCATACGCCTCCCAGCGCCAGAACCGGCGCATACAGCACCAGCCTTAAAAACATTACCAGCAGCGTCTGGATCTGATTGATGTCGTTGGTACTCCTGGTGATCAAAGAGGCGGTAGAAAACCGGTTCATTTCCGCCCCGGAAAAACTGACCACTTTCTGGAACACGTTGCTCCTTAGGCGCTGTCCTACTCCCGCCGCCACCCGGGAAGCCGCAAATCCGGCCAGGATGCTGGCTGTCATTCCAACGCCTGCCAAAAGTAGCATCTTTCTTCCCGTTTTCAGAATATAGGAGGTACTCTTTTCTCCCACATCGATCCCGATGGTTTCGTAGTTCTTTTTGATAAATTGCGCAACGGACTGTTTTGTGATAGATTCCGGCATTGCCTTTATTTTTTCTTTTGCCTGTCGGATCTGCTCCTGCAGCTTTTGTGCCATCTGGAGATTTTCCGCCGACGCTCCTTCCCCGGTCTGGTCAGCTTCGTTCATCTGCGCCTGCCCGACCTGCCCGCCTTCGGTCACCTGATCCTGCTCTGCCTGTAGTCCCGCCTTCTGTGCCTGTTTACTTTCGGCAGCCAGAGACAGGAGCATCGGTACCTCCATGGCTTTTTTCAGCTGTTGTTTTTTAGTATCGCTGTTTTTGACAGAAGCCTTTAGCTCCATCACTTCCTTGTCATAAGAAAAAGAACGGGTGCTTTTTTTGTAGGAGGTTTCCACCAGCTGCCTCTGGTCTGCCTCTGTAAACAGCAGCAACTTCTGATAGGCCTCCTCTGTCAGATAATACGGTACTTCCTCTTCTACTCCGCTTTGCTGGATCCCTACATTAACAATATCCGATGTATAGGTAGGAAGCGCCAGCTCTGTCATCGCCTGTATGGTCAAAGCCGCCAGGATCCCCAGCACCGCCGCCGCATAGGGTCTTAAAAATCTTAATAATTTACTCACTTTATCATCTCCTGTGTTCTATTTTTGATGGCTCCTGCCCTCTGCCGGTCCACACCCCCGGCAGCCGGCGTCTCCCTGTACGTGATACATGACCGATTCCACACTCATCCCCTGAAACTCTTTTGTTTCCATCAGATTTCTGCGGATCCGGATCAGCATATTTTGCAGCAGCTCCTTGTCCTGCGGCAGGATCCCTTTGCAAATAGCGTCTTCTATCTTTTTGTTTGCGTTTTTCAAAAGCTTCGCCTGCTCTCTCCCTTTTTCACTGAGGAGGATCCTGGTGATCCTTAAGTCTTCTCCATCTCCCTCCTTCGTGATGTAGCCTGCCGTTTCCAGCTTCTTCAAGGCTACTGTTACCGACGGCGCCGTGATTCCCAGCCTTTTGGAAAGATCCTTTTGGGAAATTCCTTCTTCTTTCTGCAATACACACAGGATCCCCGCCTGTCCCGGATTTAACCGGACAGATTTCAATTCCTGCATTCCGTAATATTTTGCCAGGTTGTGGATCTGATGAAACAACATAAATATCGAATCTCTTTCTTCTCGCACCGCCTTTTCTCCTTTCCATTTTGGCCTTACATCTTTTCTCTATTCTTTTCATCTTTTTCTTTCGTCCGGCTTCGCCTGTTATCAGCCGCCCCGGTTTTCTGTTGGCAGTTGACGCCAAAAATTCCCGTCGTCCATCCATATAATTAGTCGTCTAACAATTAGATAGCTAACGGATATGATATTCCTAATCTACCTGAAAGTCAAGAGAAATTTATGCCGCTTGTTTCGGTCGATTGTTCCGGGCCGTTTTTTTCCGGATATCTCTTCAGAAGTAGATTCCATATCAAGGCAGTACGGTTCTGGCAGGACCTCTTTGATTTCACAGAATTTTTCCATGCAACAAAAAAGATGGACCTTCCCATCCATCTTTCTTTGCTTCTGCTCTGATTTTTTACTGTCTTTTCCCTTCTCAAAGTCATCGTTTTCCTGCCTGCCCGTCTCCGGGTACGCACTCTTCTTTACACCCCCCGGTGCTTCTTCAAATATCCTGCTATCCGAACAATGTATCGGATTCCAGAACGATGGTAAAGGGACCGTCATTTACCAGGCTGACCTTCATGTCTGCCCCAAACTGCCCTCTTTCCACCACAGGAACCATGGTTTTGCACTGTTCTATGATATACTCGTACATTTCTTCCGCCATTTGCGGAGCACCCGCCTCAATAAAGCTGGGCCGGTTCCCTTTTTTGCAATTGGCATACAGTGTGAACTGGGAGATCAGCAAAAGCTCTCCGCCCACCTGTTCCAAAGAAAGATTTGTCTTTCCTTCTTCATCTTCAAAAATCCGTAGTCCCACCATTTTTTTGATCATCTTGTCTGCGATCTCTCTGGTATCCTCATTGCTTACTCCCACCAGAACCATATAGCCTTTTCCGATCTGGCCGATCACCTTGCCGTCCACTGCCACCGAACTTTCCGCCACTCTTTGTATCACAAATTTCATCTTTCTGCATTCCTTTCTTTCACCATCTGAACATAGTCCAAAATCTCATACCCGATCTTCTCATAGAGTTCCTTCGCCCGCTGATTCTCCGGCTCTACTTCCAGCCGCAGCCTGGAAACCATGGAGGAAAATTCTCTTTCCACGAAAGAAAAAAACTGTTTCCCCAATCCCAGACCTCTGTAGGCGCTGCGGATATACAGTTCTTCTACCCAGATGACCATCCCGCCTGCTTCCTGGGAAAAGGTCTTGCTTACCAGACCATATCCTACCGGCTCTTCCTTTTCTTCCAGAATATACGCCTGTACATAATCCTTCGACCGCATCACTTCTTCCCAGGCAGCCTTTCGGTGGCTTTCCGGTATCGGATGCAGGACTGCGTCCGACTCATAAAACTCCTTCGTCAGTTCCATGTATATCTCATAATCTTTTTCCTGCACTTCACGAATCATATTGTTCCTCCTGTCTCAATACTTTTTTGGGTTCCGGCAACTGAACCAGCAGGATGGCTCCAAACATCAGCAGGCACCCCAGCTTCTCCCTGGCTGTCAGTCGCTCTCCCAGGATCACCCAGCCTGCCAGTACGGAAAAGGTGGCTTCCAGACTCAGGATCAAAGATGCGATTGCCGGATTCATGTCCTTTTGTCCTACGATCTGTAGCGTAAAGCCCACTCCGCTGGACAGGATCGCCGCATACAGCAGCGGAATCAGTCCCTCCTTTAACAGGGAAAGCTGAAAGGACTCAAACAAAACAGAAGGGATGACACAGATCAGTCCGCAGAAAAAGAACTGGACGCAGGCCAGTTTGGTGCCGTCCACCTTTGGTGCAAAATGATCCACCACAAGGATGTGGAAAGAAAATACAACGGCGCTAAGAAACGTCAGAAACTCTCCAAAGCCAATGGTGAGAGTCTCTGTCAGGCACAGGAAATACAGGCCTGCCAGTGCAATCCCCACAGACATCCAGATCTTCCAGCCCATCTTTTTCCCAAGAAAAATCCCAAAAAGAGGTACCAGTACAATATAAAAGGTTACAATAAACCCCGCCTTTCCTACCGTTGTATACTGAATCCCCACCTGCTGCAGACTGCTTCCCGCAAACAGGCACAGCCCGCAAAGCAGTCCTCCCAGCACCAGATCCTTTCCAGATTTTTCAGACGCCTTTTTCTTTTCTTCCTTCAGAATCCGGGGAAGCAGCCAGATGACAGGAAGCAGGGCCACTCCTGCTATGATGTTGCGAAGCCCGTTAAACACAAAGGGACCCATATAGTCCATGCCAAGACTCTGAGCCACAAAAGCCGTTCCCCATATAAATGATGTCAGCAATAACAGCACTGCATTTTTCATTTTCATAAACAATTCTCCCAACCTGTTGTAACATAAACATTTGCATTATATCACAATCCGTCGGGAGAATCATCTCTCTTATAAAATTTGTTTTTCTTCCTGTACTTTTCTTATCCGGTCAATCCGGATCTAATCTTTCAGTTTCCTGCTTTTTTTGTTTTTTGCGCCCTTTGGTTTTCCCTGATCCGTTTACCTTTCGACTATTTTCCGTCTTTTTATTTTCCGTCTTTTTCTTTTGTCTTTCCGATCGCTTCCGTCTTTGCCACAAACTGCACCGCTTTCACATGGGTGTTCTTTTCTGAAACAAAGGACCGGGGCGTAAATCCCTCTCCTGTCAGTTTGTTCTTTATCTCCTCCAGTTTTGATTTTGCTTCCGCTAAAGCGCTGTTGCTTTCCCCCTGCAGGGCGGCGGTTCCCTCCTGCAAAGCGGTCGCTCCGCTTTCTGCACTTCCAAGTCCGTTTAAAAGTGTCCGGCTGCCATCCCGCAAAGCCCATGTGGCTGCCTTCAGACTTCCGGCGCCCTGATCCAGCGTCTCCATGCCTCCGGCAACCGACTCTATCCCCGGATACAGCTGATGAGAATAGCTCTGGTAAAGGGCGTCCGTTCCGTCGGTATACTGTATCACTGCCTGATGGAAAGACGGCGTCTCCTGATTGCCTTCACAGTAGGCTGCGTACAGTTGATGCACGCCCTGGCGAAGCGCTGCAAGCTTCTCCTGCGTCGATCCTAACGTCTGTATCTTCTGATTCATGGTCTGCAGGGCCTGCTGTGTTTGCTCCAGACCTTTCTGAATCCCGTTTTCTCCCTGATACCCTGCACTTAGCTGCCCCAGTCCTGCCACCAGTTGCCCGTATCCTGCTCCCAGGGTCTGATAGCCTCCCAGGACTGCACTGCTGTTGGTCAGGGCCTGGATCGCCGCCGTCTTTTCCGGGGAATCCTCCAGTTGTGCCAGCTGCGCTACAGCCGCTTCATTTGCCGCGATGGACTGGCCAGCCAGCCCGTCCTGTGCTGTCCTTGCGCCTTCCAGTTCCAGACCGGTGTTGTATGCATTGGAAATCCCCTGCCCCAGTTGTGCCGACGCCTGCACCAGCGTTCCAAACTGTTCCGTCAGCTGTCCCACTGCCCCTATTGCTTCTGTCAGTTGCAGTTCTTCTCCTCCCTGACCATTCAGCTGTTGCTCCAGTTTTGTCAGTCCGGCTGCGATCTGCGCCGATGCTTTTTGCATCTGCTGTGAATTTCCTGCCACCTGCGCCAACCCGGACTGCCAGTTTTTTGCCCCTTCTTTCAGGTCACTGCTTCCCTTTGCCAGCGCAGCCGCTCCTACGTCCAGGATATCTGCTCCGTCTCCCAGCTGTTCCAGTCCCCGGGACAATGCCGTTCCTCCCCCGGTCAGTCCGGAAATCCCCGCTGCCAGCTGATGGCTTCCGGCATTCAACTGCTCCACCCCGTTTAAAAATGCATTCTCTTTTTCTTTTAAAACACCGGTATCCATCTGCTCTTCTTTCACGTCAAAAGACAGAGGAACCGCTTTCAAAACGATACTGTCCATCTCAAAATCCGTAGCTTTTCCCCGGATCTCTATATCCGCATCCTGCCCCGGGATCACTGTGTAGGTCAGCTGTTTCTCTCCCGAAACATTTGCCTGCATGGCTCCTTCTGCCTGCACATCACTAAAATGCTTTCCCGACAATGTGGCCGTGATCTGAAGCAGATAATTTTCTGTAAAATCACTGTATGTTTCCACCGCTTTGGTCTGGATATGGATTTCTGTCTCTCCCGACTTTCCTGCGATCTCTTTGGCGGAAACCTCCTTTCCTTCCAAAACATACTGGATGCTTACCTCCCAGGGAAGTTCTTTTTCTTTTAAGTTCCCCTGGTAATAAAATTTCCCTTTTTCTCCCTCCACAGTTATTCTGTCTTCCTTCTGTTCTATCTTCGTATCAGAAGACAGGTTTTTTACAGCTTCATACTCTCCATAATCTGTGATGGTCTCTTTTTGGTCCAACTGATAGCCGTTGACCACATAGACTCCCGATACACTCCCGTCTGCTTTCAGGTTGGCGTACACATTTTCTTCCTTGTCTACAGGTTTCTCCTGCGCCAGAACGGACGCTCCATTTCCCAGCAGCAATCCTGCCGATACGAAAACGGCCATCGTTTTTTTCCATACCTGTTTCATAGTTCTTACTCCTTTACAAATTGTTTGTCGAATGATGTTTTCTGAATAAACTTATCGCATGTGATCAGTAACTGCGGAAGCACGAGGATCACCAGTACCATGGAGATGGCTGCTCCCCGGCCGATCAGGATCCCAAGCTGGCTCAGTACCTGATTGGAAGAAAAGTTTCCCAGGATCAGCCCTACGAAAGTCAGGATCAGTCCGGAAGTCATAACAGAAACCGTGCCGGTCTGGATTACCTTTCTTGCCGCTTCTGTTTGCCTCATAGTTTTTCTGTTTTCGCAGTAACGGTCTGTAAACAGAATCCCATAATCAATGGTGGCTCCCAGCTGCACCGAGCTGACGATCAGATACGCAATGTAGTACTGAGGTCTTCCGGTTAAGTAAGGGATACTCATATTGATCCAAAACGCCGCCTCGATCACCAGCGTCAGAAGCACCGGGATGCTGGCAGATTTAAAATTTACCAGCAAGATCACAAACACAAACACGACTGCCATAGCCGTTACCTTTTCATTGTCCTGTGTGATGGTGCTTTTTAGATCTTCCGTACTTACGAGGCTGCCTGCATACTCCACATCCTTTCCATAATAGGATTCAGCCGCCTTTCGCACGCTTCCCACCGTTTGCTCCCAGTCTGCCTCCCCCTCTTCTGTGTCCAGATGAAGGATGAATCTGCTGTATTTTGAGGAATACAGCTTCGCCGCCTGCTCTTTTGGCACAAACTCTGTCGGAATGGATTCTCCCACCGTATCCACATAGGAAATGACACTGGTCACCTTCGGCATTTGATGAAATGTCTGACTAAGCTCCTTTTCTTTTTTTACATCTCCTTTCGGCACCAAAACTGCCACTACGTTAGATGTCCCATATTCTTTTTCAATGGCCTGGATATCTCTTCCCATCTGTGTCTTGTTGGTGCTGTAGATTTTTGCGGAGCCGAATACAAATGTGTTTCTCCCCTGCATCAGAAAACACGGGATAACCAGGATCAAAAACAGGATCGCAGCCACCTTTCCCAGATTCTGCACCTTTTTGGAAAACCGATCCAGAGGAGGGATCAGTGGCTTGTGATGTGTCTTGTCGATCAGTTTGTATGTATTGGTTGCCAGTGCCGGAAGCAAAACCAGCACACTGGCCAGGCTGATGACGATCGCCTTTGCCATCACCCATCCCATGTCCGGTCCGATCTTAAACCGCATGAAGATGAGGGCTGCAAAACCGGTCACCGTAGTCAGCCCGCTGGATAAAATGGAGCCTGCCGACTGCCGGACTGCATGCTTCATGGCCGATTCCACATCTTCTCCGTTCTCCCTGTTTTCTCCGAAACGATGCAGAAGAAATACGGCATAATCCATGGACACTGCCAGCTGCAGGATACTTCCTGCCGCATTGGTCACGAAAGAAATGGTTCCAAACATCAGATTGGTTCCCCGGTTGATCAAAATCGCCATTCCCAGCGTAACCAGAAACAGCACCGGCTCATACCAGGAGGTCGTCGTGATCAGCAAAATAACAAAAATCAGCGGAACTGCATAAAGCATGATCTTTGCGATCTCCTTCGAGGTCTGTACCGGAGCCAGTGCATCTGTTACCGCTTCTCCTTCCATGTAATTCTTGTCCCCGATCACCTTACGGATCCCCTGTACTGCACCGAGTCCTTTGGATTCATCCACCGTGACCTGAAACAATGCGTTTTCATCCTTGTACCATTCCTGAACCGTATCCTGATCCAGTACCTCCATGGGTTGTTCTATATCCACTGCATCATCCAGCCACTCCACTGCCTCCACTCCGTCTACCTGTTCTATTTTTTCCTTGTAGGACAATGCTTTGGCCACTGAAACATCCCTGATCATCACACGCATATTGGGAACTGCCTGTGTATACTCTGACTCCATCACATCCAGCGACTTTGTAGACGGTGCATCGTCCGGAAGGTAATCTGCAAATTTATAATTCACCCCTACCTTCCCGGATAGGAAAACGGAAATCGCCGTACAGATCACAAAAACGGCGATCACTGTTTTCCTGTATTTCATAATTACATTCGTATATCTTTTCATTGCTGCCTCCCTCCATTACTGCTCTATCCTAGAAGTCCTCCCCTGCTTTTTCAATGGACAATTTCCCGGATTTGTCCTATTTTTGGACAAACCCGTCATTTTGTGGCAAAAAAATCAGGGCTTTTCTTGTAATTTCCCCTTTTCCCCTTTAAAATAGGGATATATTTCATTTGAGAGAGGATTTTCCGCCTATGAAGCAAAATGTTTCTTCCCTGCAGACGAAAAAGCTGATCGCTGAATCACTGAAAAGCCTGCTTCGTACAAAGCCTCTGGAGCGCATTACCATCAGTGATATTTCCGATACCTGCGGAATCAACCGCAAGACTTTTTACTACCATTTCCGGGATGTCTATGATCTGATCGAATGGATCTTCAAAGAAGAAGCCATCCGAACCATCAAGGACTATACGCTGCATGACGATCCGAAGGGGGCGCTGACCTTTGTCCTGCAGTTTCTGTCCGATAATGCGCAGATCTGCCGGGGGCTTCTGCAAAGCATGGGGCGCGACCATCTGAGACTCCTGCTGCACAAGGATGTGGCCCATCTTTTTTATTCCTTTATCCGACAGCATTCTCAGGATCTTTCTGTCCCGGAAGAATACAAGGAATTTTTAGCCTGCTACTACGCCGATGCCATTGTAAGCGCGATCCTTACCTGGTTTGAAAATGGTATGAAGGAGTCTCCCGGGCGGCTGATCCAGTTTCTCGTACTGACCAATGAGGACTCTATCCAGGCGGCTTTAAAGCGTGCCGAAGCACTGTTATAAGGAGGGTATATCAGATGTTGCTTGAAAAACTTTTATCTCATCCGGGATTTTTATACCAGATCGGACCGTCCTACTATTACCTGGGGAAATGGATCTGCTCTCCCTGTACGGATCAGGAAGCCAGCGACTGCCATTTCATGTTCCACATGAATCTGGACAGCCAGGAGCATCCGGAGGCCGCCTATTATTTTCTCAAGCTAAGAGCCATGTGTGAGTTTGCCCTGGAAGTCCCGTACAATCCGGACAAGATCCGAAGGGATATGGAGGAGCTCCTGGCGCGCCTGTCTCCTTCCGATCTGGAACTTCTGACCCGGCAGTTTGAAAAATTTCAGACAGCCTGGGAGGATTATGGCCAGGAAACCGTCCGGTAATTTACAAAGAAAGGCTCAAAGCCTGCTGTGCCCGACCCTGTTTTATGCCCGGTTCGGATCTCGCCAGCCGGCGCCATCTGCCTCTGCAACACACAGAAAAGGGATCACACCTGTATCTCCATACAGATAGGATCCCTTTTCTTTACAGATTTCTTTCTTTTGTTTTCTATCAGACAGTCCGCCATTCCCTGTATACGATGCATCATCTTCCAGTCGGTTTCTCTCCGCTCTCTCCAGCCGATGCCGTGTACCATCTTCTGCTTCTTTCCGTTCTTTGGGTACCGTAACTATCCTCTGTCTTCTTCGCGCTTTTATGTATTCTTTTCTATTCTTATGCGCTCTCTTCTATAAAGTAACGCTTGTACCACACCAGGAACACCAGCACGGTGTAGATCTTTCTGGCATGATTGGCATTTCCTTTGTAATGTTCATCCAAAATGCGAAGGATTTCTTCCCGTTTAAAAAACTTCCCTGCAAAATCAGAAGCAAAGTATTCTCTGGCGTAGTGGTAGTGCTTTTCCTCTGTGAACCAGATGCGGATGGGCACCGGGAATCCCTTCTTGGTTCTCTGATACCACTCTTTTGGAATCTTCCCCTTGGAAGCCTCCCGCAGCACAAACTTCGTCGTTCCATGAGCGATCTTCTGATCACTTCCGATTCCCTCTGCCACCTTCATCACTTCTTTATCCAGGAAAGGAACCCGAAGCTCCAGAGAGTGCGCCATACTCATCTTATCCGCCTTTTGCAGAATATCTCCTTCCATAAACAGTTTCAGATCCAGGAACTGTTTTTTGGTGACATCATCTTTTCCTTTCACCAGTGCATAGACCTTATCGGTGATCTCCTTTACCGGAGTCCCTCCCCGGTATGCATCCGTCAAAATCTGCTCTGCCTCTTTTTCTTCAAAGATCAGCGCTTCTCCGATGAAAGTCTCTTCTACCGGAAGTCCTGCGCGAAGGAGAGTCGTCTTCCCCTTGAAATTAGGAAGGTGCTTTGCCATCCTGGCGGCTCCCCGCACCAAAAAGGCCGGGAACTTTTTCAGGAGCCTCTGCCCCTGGTCCATATCATACCATTCATATCCACCGAAGATCTCATCTGCCCCTTCTCCGGAAAGAACTACCGTCACGCCATTGTCCTTTACCAGCTTCGCCAGAAAATACAGCGGCAGTGTGGAGGGATTGGACTGGGGCTCATCCATATGATACTGGATCTCCTCCAGCTTGCCCATACAGTCATCTCCGGTGATGGTCCGCTTGATGTTTTCAATTCCCAGAATATTTGACAGATCCTCTGCCATGGTGGTCTCATCAAAGCTTTCCTGCTCAAACCCTACGGAAAACGTCTTGTCCGGCATGAGACACGCCGTAATGTAGCTGGAGTCGATCCCTCCCGAAAGAAAGGATCCCAGCGGAACATCCGAATGCCTGTGCGCTTTGACAGAATCCTCCACTACCTCCTGGATCCTTTTTACATTTTCTTCCAGGCTTCTGTTTTCGTCTCTGAAATCAGCCTCCCAGTACTGCCCCACAGACAGCACGCCGTCCTTGTAGGTAAAAAAGTGTCCCGGACGAAGCCGCTTTACCCCTTTGAAAAAAGTCTCCTCCGGCTGGGAGGAATACTGAAATGTCAGATAGGGTTTCAGCGCCTTTTCATTGACTTCTTTTTCAAATCCGGGATGTTCCAAAAAGCTTTTGATCTCAGATGCGATCATGAGGCAGGGCTTTTGCGCCTCCGTATATTCGTACAAATAGTATGGCTTGATCCCGAAGATGTCCCGGGCGCCAAAAGCCTTTTGTTCTTCTTTGTCCCAGATACAAAAAGCAAACATCCCTCTTAACTTATGTACGATCTCTTCTCCGTACTCTACGTATCCGTGGATCAGCACTTCGCTGTCCGTATTGCTTTTAAAATGATAGCCTTTTTGCTTCAGCTCTTCCCGCAGCTCCAGGTAATTGTAAATTTCTCCGTTAAATACCAGCACCTTTGTCCCGTCTTCACTGTAGAGGGGCTGGCAGCCGGCCTCCGACAGATCCAGAATACTCAGTCTGCGAAACCCCAAAGCCGCTTTTGCATCGTGATACATGCCTCCCATATCGGGTCCTCTGTGCACAATACGATCCATCATATTCTGTAAAATTTCTTCTTTTTTTTCTCTCTCATCAAAAAAACCAACAAATCCGCACATATTCTCTCCTTTATTCTCCTATGAGCCCTGCCGACGGTCCTCAGGACGGATTTTTCGACGGCTCTCGCCGTCTGTCTTTTCGCCTCTGTTTCCTCTAAAAGAAGAAACAGGACGCTCTGTTCCAGAATAAGCATATCGTTTAAGAAAAAATCCTGCCTCGCAGGATTCTCCTGAAATAAAAAATACTGGTCATGCATCACAGCATTTCCAGCATCTTTCCAAAACAGGGGATGAGGGAATTGAACCCCCGCCAAAGGTTTTGGAGACCCCTATCATACCACTTGACCAATCCCCTACGGCTTGCGTACCTATTACTTATATCACACAGCCAACTTCTTGTCAAGTATTCTTCTGCTCCAAGCCTGTCTGTTATGGCCTGTGCTTTCTGCTTTCAAATACTGTATCTTCCTGATCCTGTCTAACTGTCATCTGACGGATCTCTTTTTAAAATACGGTTCTTTTTTATGATATCTATCGGCTCTTTTTCCCGATCCTTTATTCTTTCTCTTATTTTGAAACGTTTCTGCGCACCTTCAGCAAAACTTTTCCAATGGCCAGCACCAGCACCGCTGCCGCTGCCGCTTCCGGAATGCCTGCTGAGACAATCGTCCCCAGGATCAATCCCCAGACCGCATTCATCCCTACTTCCCGCACACTGGCATACTCTTTGGCAAACAGCAGGTAAATGCTGCCCATTACCAGAATGGTATTGACCATAGATCCTGCAAACCCAATTACCGGAAGTGCGATCTCCTGTCTGATCTTCGTTCTGGACAGCAAGACCCAAAGCCATCCTGCCGCGATCCCGATCAGGCACCGACAGCCCACGGAAACCCAGATCGCCTTACATGCTCCCGGCAGCCCCGTGGTACTAAGAAACGGGGAAAACGCAAAGGATACCAGAGTAGGTGCCATGGTATTGCTGATCAGGGAGCAAAGCCCAAATACCCCGCCCAGGATTCCTCCTGCCAGAGGCCCAAATAAAATACCGCCCAAAATTACCGGAATGTGTACGGTTGTCGCCTTGATCACAGGCAGCTGGATCATCCCCAGAGGCGTATTCGCCAGCAAGATAATGATCGCCGCCAAAAGTGCAACACCGGCCATCCAACGTGTGTCTTTCTTTTCTCTCTTCATTTTTTCCTCCTTGTTATCATTCTCATCTTCTGAGATACAATACAAATGTCGGTTTATTATATCACTTTCCGGAAAGGATAGAAAGATTTTGAATGGAAAAAGAAGAAAATTGAAGAACATTACAGCGGCTTTTTGTTAAATAAGGGAATGCTGACAGCAATGCAGATCACACTCATTGCCGCGGTGATGATCAGCGGTATGATGTATGTTTCTGTTTCCGTCGTACCATAGATCAACGAATTTCCGTCCATCAGCAGCATCGGCAAATATTTTTTTACGCCAGGTAGCAGCCCCAGCAAATATGATCCGAAGACGATACTGCCTGTGGCAGCAAGCACACCTGTGTTGGCGTCCAGAACAGTAGAAAATACGATCATCAGTGAAATGATCCACATCCCGAACTCCCACCAGCACACCACGGAAAGCATCATGTTTCGCACCACGGAATTATCCCAGAAATATGCATTGTATCCATACGTGATTCCAAAGCAGATCCAATAGCAGACTGTCCAAAGAGCACCAAGCATGATCGTTTTGGAAACAACCACCTTGTAGCGTTCCAGTCCTTTTGTCAGAGACAGCACCAGCGTACCCGTTTGGTATTCTCTGGTGAAGATACTGCTTTCCAGAAGAACAAAGGAAATAAGAGCTATTGGCATATTCCTAAAAAACTGCCCCCAGGAATCCATAGCACTTACGGTTACAGTTGTAACAGCCATACCGATTTCCGCAAGAGAATCCGACGACATCTCAAGCAGCCACGGTGTTAATTTTGCAACGGCAGGATTCATAATGCCGAACAGAACAAACAAGATGCCAAGAATGATCAGCCTGCCGGAACGAAGCTGTTCCTTTAACTCTTTTTTTATAAAGGCCAGAAGCGCTTTCATTTTTCGATCACCTCCACAAACAAAGATTCAAGGGTTGGTTCCATCCGTTCCCATTTCAAAAGGAGGATACGTTTCTCTGCTATAAAGCGCAGTATATCAAACACGGCGTAATCCCTTTCGCAAAAAGATAACCGGGTGCTGCTGATTTTCCGTACATTGGGAAAAGACTGTTGCAAAAGATTTATATCTGTTTCTTCTTTTATTTCTAAGGAATACTCTTCCCTGCGGTATTTTGCCTTAACATCGGCAAGCTTCCCCTGAATACTTACGGATCCGTTATGAAGAAAGGCTACATCTGTGCATATGCGCTCCACGTCCGATAAAATATGGGTAGAAAACAAAACCGTTGTCCGCTTTCTTACAGCAAGAAGAATCTCCAGTATTTCTTTCCTGCCTACAGGATCAAGGGCGGAAGTAGGCTCATCACAGATCAGCAGCGCCGGATGATTCAACAACGCCTGTGCAATTCCCAGCCGCTGCTTCATTCCCCTTGAAAACCCTTTTATGCGGTGTGTTTCACTGCCAAGTCCCACCAGCTCCAGCAGATCTTTACAGCGTTTCTCCTTCTCTGTTTTTTTCAGCCCGGTGATTTCACCGCAGAACAAAAGGTATTCCCGGGCGGTCATAAACGGATAAAACTCCGGTACATCGGGAAGATAACCGATATAGCGGTTTGTTCCTGTCTGTCCGTAAACAACCTTTTCTCCAGATAACGTATAATAAGTTTCGCAAATTCAATTTCATATAAAAATAGACATAGTCTATTGCCGTCGGTAAAATTAAGTTACCACACAAAATCTACCAAGGAGGCAATAGCTATGTCTGATAATATTATACAACTCAATGAAGATCTGATAAAGAACAATCTCAAAGATTTGGTGCGCAGCAGCGTCGAGGAAACTCTCAA
>NZ_JAXFXH010000023.1:0-62529 GCF_034091795.1 Suipraeoptans intestinalis
TGAATTACTCTTTGCAATAAAAAACAGTTGAAGATGATCAATCCAAGTAGCAGGAGTATGCTCATCCAAATTTTAGGGAGTCTGTCGTATCCGAAGCTATGCATAGAATATAAACTGTGATTGAGTGGAGATAGCCATCCACAAAGGATATTTGCATGATAACTTAACGTATCAGGGATGTGAAAAATTTTCTGGAGAATTTTAACATTTAGGAGAACTCCGTAGAGATTGACAGTTATCACGACAAGAATTCCTGTGAGGCCTTTCTTCCATAGATGAAACAAAAATAGTAAAGTAGAGATCCAGTACATATAGAGGAACACAAGAAGGAAAACGATGACCGAAACATAGTAAGGAGCAGAGTGTTCCATGGCTCTGACAGAGGTGAAAAGTGATAACTGCTCGCTAATACCCCCATAGCCAATCATAGCCGCAGTTTCACTCCATTGATTTCCCCAAAAGGACCTGCTAAAGCTGAGCAAAATAGTCATAAAAAGTAGAAAAAGTTCGTACAGGATAATAGAGATACAAAGATAGAAGAGATTTCCCCATACCCACATAGTCCTTCCCGTTCGATAAACTCTGTATGCTGTTCCGCCATTGGTAAAGGGCATGTCTGCAAACAGGATAAATATTAAAAATGTTGATATAAGTACAGAAGGACCATCTGAAAAAGTCCACACAAAAACTTCAGTAATTTGTAAAAGTGTATCATAGCGATAGGAAAAAGAGATTGCTTTATCTGTGAGCATGATACACATAACGAGCGCCAATAAAAATGTGATCATGACTTTGGGATTCCAGCGCCATTGCAAAAAATGATCAGAAACAAGGATTTGTATTTTTTTAAAGTTACGCATGATTTGTCCTCCATTTTAAAAGCCATAGATATCCGATCATAAAAAAGAAAAGTAAAAGGATAAGCCCGGTAAAGCCCCCTGCTCCGCCAATGATCCAATCCATGGGACTTATACACGTAAAGCCGGGATAGTATCTTCGCTGAAAAATAACCATTACATAACATAAGACGAAGGGGCATACGAGGGCGGCATATGTACTTTTCATCGCCAGAGCAAATAGTTCCGATGCGATTGCCCAAAGCATGGAGATCAGGAGAAGGCGTAAAAACAGGAGTACACTGTTGGAAAAAGGAGTCAAGACAAAAATGCCGGTGAATGTGCCCGCATCAAATAAAATTGCAGTGAATGTCACACCCAAAAAAACAGGAAACAGGCACATATAGATCGCTGCCACAAAGATAGGGATGAATACCTGATAAAGCAGATATCGCCTTGTCCCAATACGGGAAACAGAAAATAATAGAAAGCGACTCTCTATCTCTGCCCATGTATCTCCGCCGCATAAAATAGATATTGTCAGCGGCAGAAGCCATACAAACTCTTCTTTTTGGATAGAATAAATAATAAGATCAGCAATGCCGGCATTCTGCTCCTTGCTGGTTACGAATTGAAGAAATTCTCTTCCGTTCCAAACAGAAACAGCTGCTAGCAGGCTAAGAGAAAGAATCATACGGTGATGGAATAGCTTTTTTATAATCCGATACCACATTTTATCCCCCCTATATCCCTTTTGTTCTCGTCATTGAGTCTGCGTGATCAGGACAGCGGTGTCGGGTACAATAATGCTCCCGTCCAACGCATTGACCGTTGTATATTGTGGTAGGCGTGTCACAGAATTTCCTTGCGTTACGATCGTATCCTGGATTTTGATGAACCATGCAGGTACAAGCCATGTGTGTTCTGGTTTGTTATAAGCCGGGATATAGGTATACCCCAGTTCGATTCCCTGAATTTCAAAATGATATTCCGTATCTGTCAGATCATGGGCTGCACCCAATGTTGCAATGTAATACGTAAGTTTTGTTACTACAGTGTCAGAAACCGTCTGAAAATCCATCAGCTTTGTGTTTTCTGCTACTGTTTTGACAGATTGGGACATATTATTCCATGTGAAGCTTCTGATTTCGCCGTTACAAACTTCTATTTCAAGTGTTTCAACACCAAAGGGAGGGGTATATTGTTTTTCTCCCATTTCTGTTTTGTCGTCAAACTCTGTCCGGGAGGGTAATCCATTCACGGATCGGGAAAACACAAAACCTTGTCCGATTTTTGCATTTTCCCAGTAAGTACCGTTTGCGTCCAGAAAGGCCATCCCAGATATTTGATCAAAGGTATATTCTGGAAAAGTATCTGTGATAATATATCCATCCAATCCAAGGTCATTCAGTAATTGGTTAGCTGCCTGCTCGTTTTCCTGTGAGAAAGTCGCCTGATTTAACTGGTTAATCTTTTCATCTAACAATTTGTTCAGCTGTGGGTTTTGTTCGGCAGCTCCTCTGTTCCCGTATTCTTTTTCCTGTTCTAATTGACGCAATGACAAGAATTCTCCCTTTCGATATGAGAAATTGCTTGTCTTTCCCTTCTGACTGTCAAATGCGACAGCGCGGATGGTTTCGTTTGTTGCGCCCTCAAAGGAGCAGGAAAATCTACTTGCACTGTCGGAATCAGCAGGTTCTGCACCTAGAAAAACAGCAAACATACTGGGATCGGAAAAGGATGTTCTAAATTCAATTGGAATAGATGAAGGAGAACTGCTTGAGGAAGTTCTTTCTTCGGATAGCTTTGCAATGCATCTTTCTAAGCCGGCTCGGATTTCCTGATATCTGCCAGTGGTATAAGTATCTTTTTTTTCTTCCAGGCGGGAAAGCATATATTCATAATCTGCAAGGGAAGTGGTCTTTTCAATGATTTGTCGACCTTTTGAAAAATACTTCACTAGATGTTGCAACTCCTCTTGGGAAAATTCCTTGTTTTCCACTTCGATGATGGGAAGATTTCCCACCGAAATATGTGTGTCAGATAGATTCAGGTCAGCATGAATCGTGACCGTACCGTCTGAGGGCTGCTGTCCCTTTTTTTCTACGTTGACTTTCCACTCCTGCGGAAGTGTGACTTCGATAGTTTGTCCTGATTTCAGTAGATCTGCTTTCGCAAATTCCGCCAAATTGTCGATTTTTTTCACAACAGCTCTTTTTTCAGGAGTTTTATGGCAGGCTGTAAGAAACAGAAGACAGAATAGAATCAGTATACTTAGTAAGTAATAGATTTTTTTGAAACTACTTCTCATCATAGAACCTCCTTTTATGACGGAATATAAAATCTCATTTTTATGAAGAAAATTTGTGGGAAGTGTCACAGCTAAAATATTATTAGGTTATATTACAAAATTCAAATTCTCAAAATATTTCTTCTGGTAAGCCTTAGCTTCCCATCATGAGGGTGTTTCTTAAAGCTTTATTTTTGTCGAGAAATACAGAGTCTTTTGTGGCAGCCCACAAAGAAACACAATACGCCAAACACACCGTCGAACAGTTACAAGCATATTGCTCGATGGAATTTTGACTTGTTCTAAATTTTTTGTGTAGAACTTTTTTGTTTTTTTTATTCATATTTTCCCTCTTTTCTATCTGCTGAATGACACTTCCCACATGTGTCGAAACACCAATGTTGGAAGGTTAAATATTATTTGAATTTATTATTTGTGCAATCCTGTGTAAATTCATATCATCGTATGCTAATCCATCAATTAAAGTCTCAAGAGATATGTCATATTCTTTGGAAACATGAAATAAAAAATTTATAATTGCAACATATGAATTACTGACTTGAAACAGGTTGTCTTCTCCAGATAAACAATTAATTTCCAAATATTTTGTTGCTAATTCATACACTCTACGGGGAACTGATTCTGTCAAAGGACTTCAACTCCTTCCTCTAGTTCGCTTAATAGGTCATTTACCATGACGGTTATGTCTGAAATACTTTCACCGCTCTTGATAGTCGTGTCAATAGTTACAGAAATTGGATCGTTGATATGATAGTATTCTATTCTCTTTGCTCCTTCATTTTTTCGATAGATATAATTTGTGGTTAGTATTTGGCTGATTTCTATTCCAAATCGATATTTTACAAGCTTTTTTAGTTCCTCATAAACTTCAAGATCCGCATCTTGCAAGTAGTAGGTACAGAGGATACCTATATCACACACTACGCTATTGGAAATTATGAGTGCCAATTCGCCATAATAATTATGGCAATAATTTGCCAATGGCAACAATCCTCCAGGGCAACCAATAAGGACAATATCGGGCTTGTTTTTATAAACAATTGCTCTGACCCATTCTGAAAAAAATGCAACCTTTTTTACTAACGAGAAGTCTTCGGAGTATAGTGCAGCAGGAATACAGTACATTCCTGCGATGACTCCAAGAGGATTGGAGCAAATACTTAATACATTTATATCATTGCGCACTAACGTAGAGTAAATACCCAATTGAACAAAAAACTTACTACAATTTTCTCCCATTCCCATTACTACGATAGTTGGGATGGAATCAAAGTATGCCCGTTCAGACTCGCTCTGGGTTTTGAAATCTACCTGATCAATTATTGTATAGCTGCCAATAGTTGAAGAAGATAAATTTAGACGGTTGAATAAACGTTTTGAAAGTAAAATATCTTTCTTAAGACGGTGGGCAATTTTAATGATATCCATATACGAATGATGAAAAAATTTCATAGTGTTTTCAATTAACAATACAGAATCACAAAGACGACACCCTTCTTCAAGATTTGCAGTACAATAAATATTATAATTATTCATAACATGATGTAGCATAGGAGTGTGAGAGTCTTCAAATCCAATGCAGTGTATAGTGTATTGAGAAGACGATAAAGATGGGTATTGTAATAGTTCTTCTACCTCATTGGTGTATGGGTATATCATTAGTTTTTTCATGCTTTTCCCCCTCTTAAACGTATAACATTAAACGATCATGTTTGTGTTTGTTCCATATCCCATCTCGCAGAGCATACATAAATCTTTGAGATCATTTATAACACGACTTTTAGAGTTTTCGCATTCATTGAGAACATAAGAGGCATTTATTTCTTCGCCAGCTGTCTCAATCATGCCAGAACAAAAACTGCACCTACGCAAATTCCAACACGATAAACATTTTGATTCTAGCGGTTTACAGGGATTTAATATGTTTCTCATTGTTTCAAAATTGAATCCAGTGTCAATACATCCTATACACAGATCGCATCGATTTTCTGCTACTCTTTCACAAGGATAAAACAAACCATTTACAGTTACAAACAATTTATTGATTCCAGGTAAACAGGGTCCATTATGCGCCATGATTTTTTGCTCCGGATAATGTATACGAAGTGAATCATATAATTTGCGGAAATTTGAAAACATGTTTACAATTAGTAAAATCCGATTATCTACTTTTTTCATTCCTATTTGGGCGGCTAATAGTTTAAGATACTCATAGTTTAAATAATCTTTTTTCTTGTTATGTTTATAAATCAATTGGTCATCTTTCATATCACTGCTGTCAACGAAATTGATGGAAATATTTAGAGGAGAGAATATACCAGAATCGGCGAATAAATTGAAAGATTCTTTTAGGTCTGTTGTATTGCTGAAAACAGCATTGTAAGTCACTCTTGAATTGAAGAAATCAGGATATTCTCTTTTTATAGTTAATATATTCGTATACACTTTTGTGAATGTGTTTTGTCCGCCCTTTAATTTTCTGTTTGCATTATGTGTACTCTCATCGCCATCTAGGCTAATCATTATTCTAAAATTATGAGATACTAAAAAGTCTAAAATATGCTTGTCTAGTAAGAAACCATTGGTTGTCATTGAAAAAGATAGAAGTTTATGCTTCAATCTTTTTTCCGCATATAGGACGATTTGTGTTATTAAATTAAACTCGAGTAGAGGTTCCCCACCATAAAAAGAGATAGAAGCTTCTTGCTCATCGAATGAGTGACTTATGTAAAAGTCAACAGCACTTTTTGCCAAGTCCCATGTCATTTTTTCGTTGGAATGTTCACGGGTAAAGTAGTTTCCGCCATAGATACAATATGAACATCTGAAATTGCATTGTTGGGTAATTTGAAGCACTAAAGTGGTTAGATGGCTTTGCGCAAAGAAGCTTAAATGTGATGTGTCCATGTGAGAAACACTCTCAACGACGCTTTCTTTTAATAAACCTTGACTAGTGAGTCGTTTTAGGGAGTCCTCGTATCCAGCAAGAGTCTGTTGCTGCTCGACTTTTAGGAGTGCATTAAATTCATTTTCACTAACTTTGCAAACAACATCCATAAACCTGTCGTAGAAATAGAAATTATCAGGTGTTGCTATGCACTTGATGTAGACTTTACTCATAGAAATACCTCGATTTTAAGCTGAATTGTAATTGTAGATGAAACACAGTGAATTGAGTAATACCTCTTCAAATTCAATCTAACATTTTGCTAATTATTTGACAAGAAAAACATGACGAAAAACAAAAATATATCTAATAAAAACAAAAAATAGATAAAATATTTATTCAATATATACAATAAAGTGAACTTGCTTTTCTTGTAAGGTGTAAAAATCGTTAGCTTTGGGACAAAGGAGTCCACAGCACATTGATAAAAGCACGCATAGAGAAATGCTCCCTGGCCGTTGGGTATGACAAATATGTGATAGGCAAGGAAATGATTGTGTTTCAAAAAAGGTAGTGTTATAGTGAGAGTGCTATCTTGTGGGGAAACCTGTTTCCAAAAGAGGATGTTGTTATAGAAATTCGGCAGCATACCAGTACAGTAAAAAATATATGTAGATTATAAAAAGACAATTAGAGTAGAGAGATCATCATTTGTCGGGCAGGCAAACCTGAACAAGTTTTAGGAGAAGATATAATTTCTTGAATGTTATTACGGTAAATAAAAAGCAAAAAATCGAAGCAGAGCTGATGAGAGGAAGGACGGATTTGGTAAAAACATGGATGGCGGAAATTTCTCCGCTGTATCAGGAGGAGAGATGGAAGGCGGAGATGGAACGGCTCCCTCAGTGGAGAAAGGAAAAGGCGGCCAGACTATCTGATCCGGAGGCAAAAGCACAGAGTGTGGCAGTGTGGAGACTGTGGCAGGAAGTACAGAAAAAAGAAGGAGTGGGAGAAGAAGTAGTGTTTAACCTGTCTCATTCCGGCAACTATGTACTATGTGCTTTCAGTGACCGCCCGAGAGAAGAAGTGGGTTGTGATATAGAAGTGGTTAAAACTTATCTGCCCAGGATCGCAAAACGCTTTTTCACCGACGCAGAATATCGGCGGTTGGAAGAAGCGGATAAGGGAGAACAAAGCGATCTGTTTTTTCGCCATTGGGTGCTAAAGGAAAGCTTTATGAAAGCCACCAGGCTGGGAACCAGGCTGGATACCAGAAGTTTTGAGATCGAGTGGGAAAAAGGGATGCCGAAGCTGGCAAAAAAACCGGAACAGTTTTCAAGGGAGTACGCATACCGGGAGTTTTTTTTGGATCATACAGAGGTCAGAGCGGCGGTCTGCAGTACCGATAGAGAAATAAGAAATAAGATAGAAATTTATGTCTTTTAAAAAGAGAAGAAAAAGAAAAGATTCTTTGCAAAAAGGTCTTTTTTTTGATGGACAACATGCTATAATAAATCATTGAAAAGGATAGAAACCGACTTTGACGAAAAGGCAGGGACGGATCCGGTAGATTCCCTAAAAGGATGTTTGAGAAAAAGAGGGAAGAAAAAGAAACGAATATATTTCTGTAATTAATGAGGGACGATTCAACCACAGAACATCTATGACAGAAAAGAGAAGGAGGAGCAAGAAATGTATTTATCATTCGGGGAGCAAGTGAAAATCATTTTAAAGAGAAAAGGAATGACCATCAAAGAGCTGGCGGCAGTGATGGAAGAGCGGACAGGGAAGAAAATGTCCCGCCAGAATCTGACGCAGCGCCTGGGCAGAGATAATTTTCAGGAAAAAGATATGATCCTGATCGCAGAGATCCTGGAGCGACCGTTCCAGTTAAACATATTGGATGAAGCGGCTCTGGAAGATGAGGCGATCATCGAAAAGGTAAAGGAAAAGATAGAGAGGACCCGGAAGAAAGCAGAAACGAAGAAGAAAAAGAAGGCGGAACCGTCTCAGGAGATAAAAGAAATCAAAGAAGATCTAAAGGAGGATTCTTCGGCAGATTCCGGCAAGGAAACCGCTGTGGAAGAAAGACAGGAGCGGGAGACGGCTGCCCATGACGCGGTAAAGCAGGAAGCGGGCGTGGAAGAAGCGGTTTCGGTAAAGCAGGAAGCGGCCGCGGAAGAAGCGGCTTTGGCAAAACAGGAACCGGTTAAAAAGGAGCCGGCGAAAAAGATGTTTGGCTGGCTGACCAGACGGACAAGAAAGCAGGAAGAAGAAAAAGAAGCAAAATCGGAAAAGCCGGCAGAAGAACTTCCGGAGACGAAAAAGCGGCAGGAGAAGGAGGCAGAAATTTTGCAGCCGTCAGACTATCCGCAGAAATATCAGGTGGAGTATGAAGAAGCGCTGGAGGAAGTGCTGGCGACGACAGAAGAGGAAGACTTGGAAAAAGGGGAGGTCAATCCCTATACCGGCAGAGAATATGAAAGCAACAGCGTTCGGATCCATCCGAAACGGCTGGGTTATGTTCAGGTTTACAGCAGAAGAACCCACAGCTGGAAGGATATGACGGAATGGGCGTTTTTAGGAGAACAGGAGCGGTTAAAAGCGGAACTTGGAAAGGACTATGAAGAGCCGATCTTTCTGGACTAGAAAAGGGGAGCAGGTTTGAACTGGGAACAATTGTTATCGACAAAACGAAGAAGAGAAAGCAGCAGCAAGTACGGAAAAGGAACGGATCTGCGAAGCGAGTTTGAGAAAGACTACCACAGGATCATCGGGAGCGCATCCTTTCGGCGGCTGCAGGATAAGACCCAGGTCTTTCCCCTGGATAAAAGCGATTTTATCCGCACCCGGCTGACCCATTCTCTGGAGGTTTCTTCTTTTGCAAAGTCTCTGGGGCAAAATATCGGAGAAAATATTCTGACCTATCGGAAGGATTCGGGATTTACGCAGAAAATGAAAGAAGATATCTGCAGCATTTTGCAGTGTGCCGGACTGATCCATGATATTGGAAATCCGCCCTTTGGACATTTCGGAGAGTATGCTATTCGGCATTGGTTCAAGGAGAATCTTCCCAGACTGCAATACCACGGAAAACCGTTGGAGCAGGTACTGACGCCACGAATGATCCAGGATTTTTATCATTTTGAGGGAAATGCGCAGGCGCTGCGGCTGGTCAGCCGCCTGCATTTTCTGGTGGACGAAAATGGGATGAATCTGACCTACGGGCTGCTGTCTTCTATCATCAAGTATCCGGTGTCCTCTTTGGAGGTAAATCCGGCCTCCCGGGACATCAAGGAGAAAAAAATGGGCTATTATCTGGCGGACGAAGAACTGTTTCAGGACATTGTCAAGGAGACAGGGACGAATGGAGCGAGGCATCCGCTGGTGTATATTTTGGAAGCGGCAGACGATATTGCCTATAAAACGGCAGATATTGAAGACGCCTTTGTAAAAGGATTTATCGGGTTTGATAAGCTGTTAGAGGTCCTTAGAAAACTGGAAAGTGAAAAGCCGCCGGTATCTGGCGGGTTTAAGGGAGCGGACAAACTGGAGGAACTGTACCAGAGAGGACTGGAAAAAGGAGTGGAAGATCCCAGAGAGTATGCCATCAAAAACTGGATCGTAAGGCTGCAGGCATTTTTGATCCAGTGTGCCACTGATGGATTCAACACCCATTATCGTGAGATCATGGAGGGACGGTATCCATCAGATCTCTTTCATGGAACCTTCGCCCAGTCCCTGATGGAACTTTTGGGCAAACTGGCATACCGGGAGGTCTTTACTTCGGAGACCATTTACCGGATGGAAGTAGCAGAGTCCAGCATTCTGAATGATCTGATGGATAGATTTTTAGAGGCGGCGATCCGGTATGACGATCCGCAGGCGTCTCTGGACGCCATAGGGAAGCGGCTGATGTCCTTTGTTTCCAGCAATTACAAGAGAGCCTATCACAGACAGGCGGAAGGAAGATCGGAGGAAGAAAAGTTGTATCTTCGTCTGCTTCTGGCAACAGACTATATCTGTGGAATGACGGACAGCTACGCCAAACGGCTGTATCAGGAAATGAAAGGGATCATCTAAATGACGGAAGATACGGTAAAGTATATGAAAGAAGCCATCCGGCAGGCAAAAAAGGCTTACGCATTGGGGGAGGTTCCTATTGGCTGCGTGATCGTTTACGAGGGGAAGATCATAGGAAGAGGATACAACCGAAGGACGACAGAGAAAAATCCCCTGGCACATGCTGAGATGATCGCCATCCGAAAAGCCAGCAGGCGGCTGGGAGACTGGCGGCTGGAGGGATGCCAAATGTATGTGACACTGGAACCCTGTCAGATGTGTGCAGGCGCCATTGTGCAGGCGCGAATGGACAAGGTGGTGATCGGTTGCATGAATCCAAAAGCGGGGTGCGCCGGATCTGTCCTGGATCTGCTTCGGGAAGAAGCTTTTAATCATCAGGCGGAGGTGGAAACGGGAGTGCTGGAAAAGGAATGCAGCGAGATGATGAAAGCATTTTTTAAGGAGCTTCGGGAAAAGAAAAAAGAAGGGCAGGAGACTTCCTGTTAAAACAAAATAGGGCAATAAAAAAATCCATGAACCGGGATCACCAGATCCTTTCTGTCATGGATTTTTTATGGTCTGTTTTCTGTGCACTGTGCGTCGAACGATCGATCCCAGACGTTACCTTGGCAGCTGACTCAGTCCAGGCACCCTTACGGCACCCGGAAGATTTCACTTAGTGCTGCTTCGTTCCCGACCTGACACGGTTCATGAAGTTCCGCTGCGTAAGACCCGAACATCGGCATCAGCTGATCAAGGGCAGCTCTGCAATGCGATGCCCTCGGCACAGTATCACCCCTGCTATAGCGGATTGCAGGTACAAGGTACCGCTACCACCCCGGCTGCACAGGTCTTCATTCTAAAGGATTTTGCATAAAATGTCAATGAAAAAGGAAAGGCATCTGCATAGTGAAAATGTCAAGTGTTAATGCTCACTTTCTTCCTATCTTTTTTTTATATTTTTTTCTCCCCGAATATTTTGTGCTTTGTATGAGAAGAACACGCAAAGTGGCCACTTATACAAGTGGCTGTCGTCTCCCGAAAAAATTGTCTCCTGTGTTATGCAATCCACCCCCTTTCTGTTGCTTCCTGAATCAATTTCAGAAAGACTTCTTCTGCAGATCTCCCTCCATAGATTTTTCTGGGATATTGATTCATCCATGCTTCTATCTGTTTGATTTGATTTCTGGAAATCCCATCAAGGTTCATTCCTTTTGGCAGGTATCTTCTGATAAATCTGTTTTGATTCTCATTCCTGGAACGCTCTGTACTTCTGTATGGGTGGCAGACGTATATTTTTGTTCTGCTTTTCTTATTTCTTCGGGATCGCTCAATCCCTTTGTAATCGCTAAATTCCGCCCCATTATCTACTGTAATGCTGCGGAATAACTCCCGAAAAGCCTTTTCTCCGATTCTGCGTTCCATCCGATCCAATGCTCGCACCACTTCCGTTGCCGTATGTGCTTTCAGTGGTTCTATCACTTCCAGAAGCGTCGCTCTTTCTGTTAATACCAGAAGGCTTTTTTTGCTTCCCCTTCCACCCAGAACCGTATCCATTTCCCAATGTCCCACTTCTTCTCTGCGGTTAATCTTTTCCGGTCGCTTCTCAATACTGGTTCCTCTGCTGACCTTCTTTGCCACCTGTACCTTCTTTTTCCTTTTTTTGTGTGGCATGGGACAATCAGCCAATACGATATTAGGAAACACCCTCTTCCTGATGTAATTATAGCAAGTAGATAAGCTGATCTGTGTTTGAAACACCTGATCTGATTTCCTGGCTGCTTCTAGCGCCGCATAGGGCGACTTCTTTTCCTTTATAATCTGATGCTCCAAAAACCGAAGCAGCTTTCTATCTGTTCCGATCTTCAGCCCCCTTCCTTTCTCCTTCAGCTTCTCTCGATATTTCCTTTGTGCCTCTTCCGGATTATACCGTTCTTCTTCCGTCAGGTCTGTATTCCTGTGTAGATAAGTCGCTCGTTTTACTTCCCGATAAATGGTTGATATGTGAACTTGTAATTCTTCGGCGATCTCCCTTTTTCCAAACCCATGCCGTAACATCAATTCGATTTTAAGTCGGTCATCCCGACTTAGATGACTATAGAATTTCCCCATCCCTTTTCGATCCTTTTCCTAGAACTTCTAAGAAAACTATAACAAAAAACAGGCCAACCATTCAACGGTTTTGACCTGTTCTCCTTCACATTTCTATCCATTTTTATTGGGTTGCTCCGCAGCTGCATCGATACCCGGTGATCTGCTGTTCCTGATGTGTTACTGCTGGATGATTTATCGTATTATAATGATCCAAAACTTGGCGATATGCTGTTCCGTATCCACCACAAGGGCACCCCGTTGCCTCCTCATGTTGTCTTGAAGTTTGTCCCGTTATGTCTGCTCCACATGTATTGCATTGTTTCCATGCTTCTTGCCTATACACTGGAACTTGTTCTGTCCATGCTGCCTGATCTGTTACCGTAATCGTGGTATACACTGGCTGCCAGTTATGGCTGTGTGCTTTTGGCTCTGTCTGGGACGTGTTCCCTGAACCAGAAGTTTCCGCTGATTTTGCTGATTCTTTCTGCTTCGCCTCTACCCCGGTTACTCCAACCTTTTCTGCCTCCTCCTTCTTCTTTTCGCTTCCTTCAGTGGATGAAACTTCTGCCTTTTTCTCCTCTTCTTTGACCGTCTCCACCTCTTCTTTATCTGCAGCTTCTTCTTTCTTGACTTCTACCTTGTTTTTCGTTTTCTTTTCTTCCTTCTTTTTTTCTGTCTGTTCCACTTTCATTTTTTGCTTCGTTTCCGCCCCGGTTTCTATCTGTGCGCCAATGCCCAGAGCAACAAGAAAAGCTGCCACGCAAGCTGCCGATATCAGTCTTTTCATTTATTTTTCCCTCCTTTATTTCCTATTCTCTATCCCGTATAACTCTATCTAAAAATCCAACTCTTCCTCATTTATAAATTCTTGCTGGCCTTCTGCCTGTCTTGCTGCTCTTTCCACGGCTTTTTGCATATAAGTCTGAGGGTTTTGTTCTTTCTGTTTACAAGCATCTCTTAAAGATTCGGAAAAATCATAAGTGTCACCTATCTCTGTCGCATAAATTGTATACAATGAATCTTCCAACCAGCTAAACTGTTCTCCCATTTCTTGAATACATTCATAAACATCCAACAATGCTAGTTCTTCTTTACTGTGATAGCCTGATCCTTGCACATGAATAAATTCTTTTCCAGTTAAATATTCCCGAATATCTTCATAAGCTTTTCGCCAATTTTTGCCTGGATAGAATTTCTCTAATTTCTTTGTATCCAAATCAAAGTTCATGGAATATCGAGACTTTTTCTCCATATTCAATCTCCTATCCAAACATTATTCCTTTTTTCTCTGTGTAATATTGGATTAAATCTATATGTTCTCCTCTTGGAGCGAACCACTCTATCGATTTCACGCATTTTTCAAACCAGTCTGCATGACATAAATGATGTGCTGCATTCCCTACATGGGAAACGTCAGAGGGAACCCCTCTTCCTGTAAAAACACCATCTCCCTGATTGATGCACTGGTAATTCTCACAGGTTTTTTCTACTGCCTCTATTACTTCCCGATAGTCATACCCATATTTTTCTGTTTTTTCTGGGTCGATTCTTATAATCAGTTTAAATTCCGATTTTGCCATCTGCTCTTCCTCCTTCTTACAATTTTCTCCCATTGGTTTTACGTGTCAACATTGACACGTACTCTTCTTTTTCCTCCACACAGCTTCCCGGCGTCTTTCTCTAACCCCATAATAACCGTGCCTGCATTTCGCAGAAGTTCAGCATAGCCTGAAAGATTACTACTGTTTTCGTGGTCTTTTCGTCTGCCGCCACTTCTTCTAACGCTTCATTTTCCGCTTCTGTCAGTATGATCTGTTCCCGTACCGTTTTCCTTACATAATCCGGATCTGTGTAAGCACGGATCTTCAACCGGGGGTTCACCTTACAATCTCCTCTCAAAAAAGTAGCAATCGCCTTTTTCTGAAATGCCACCAGGCTTGCTCCCGTTTCTTTCAAAAGCCGATGCTCAATGATAAACATAGATCTGGTCACTTTATAGGTTGTGATGATTTTCTTTTGTGCTTCCAATGACACTTTCTCCATTCTTTATCAGTTCCTCCAACTGGCGAATGACATTCAGATATTGAAAGTATTGTTCCTCCTGCAGCAGCATCCCAATCCGAACCTGCTTGCGGATCCCTTCTGTATCCTGTTTCCAGTTTTCTCCGTCCAAATAGCAATACCCTTCCGGAACCTCTACTTCTCTTTTTTGTAGTGTAGCATGTTCTTTTTCACTACTCAATAGTCCCTTCTGTTCCTCCTGATATTTTTTCAAGTCCTTCCCTTCGATTTTTTTCTGCGCCTGCATTTTCTGCAGGAAATCTTCCTGTACCTCCACTGGCATATCTGCCACCTGTGCTGCCGTGTTGGAGGAAATCTTATCTTCCAACATGACATCCATTAACGCAGGGCTGCCCTGATGTTCCACTTTGTCAAACTGTGCCACCTTCCCAGTAGAGATCCCCAGGGTTTCGGAAAGCACCTCTCTTTCTCGTTTTCCTTTTAGTTCCACTTCACTTCCATCCGCTTTCTTCAGACGCTCCACTCCTTGATCTTTCAGCTTTTTGTAGATTCGTCTCAATTCCTGCAGCTCTCTTGCAATCTCTCCATCGGTATAATCCCTTTGTTCCCGGTTGGTTGTGATGATAGAATACATTTCCTTTTCTTCTTCATCCAGCGGCAGATCAATTTTATCCAGTACCGTCACCACACAGGGAATCACTTTCTGCCAGATCCCTTTTTCGATCAGCAGATCAATGGCAGTCAGCCTTCTTTCCCCACTTAATAGCTCAAATTTATTTCCCTCAATCGGCTTTACCTCCAGCGGCTGCTTGAGGCCTACGTCTGCGATAGACTGCGCCAGGCTTTCAATCTCTCCAATCTTATAAAAGTTCCGTTTATTCTTTTCAATCTGACGCCTGTCTAAATACAGAAGATCCATATCCCCTCTGGATACATCATTTAAAAGTCCAAGTCCCGCTTTCATTCCACCGTCTTCATTCAACAGGCCTTCCGTCCCTCGAATCTTTGATAAATTAAACTTTCCCATAGCTATTCTCCTTCCATGATATGCCGTGTCAGCGCCAGATATTCTCGTGTGATCTTCTCTTTCTTTTTCGGATCCCTGGCCAGTAGTGGTTGTTGCTCCAAAGTGCTTTCTTCAATCCATTTGGAGCTTCGGATCGTCACCGGAAGTAATCCTCCTTCCGGAAAAATTTCTTCCAATAACCCATACACCGCTTTTTCTATGTTTTTCCTGCCGCTATACTGGGTAAGAAAACAGCCTCCCAATTTTAGCTTGAAATTATAACGCTGCACCGTGCGGATCTGCATAGAAAGAGGAGATATCTCTGTACAAAACAGTACAAAAAAAGTAGATGAAAAAAGGCTTCCATATTGTACAAAAAAAAGTACATGTGCTATAATGGGCGTTATAGTTGGCGAAAAAGATGCGGCTGGGAAAGGCGGCGTCTGCATAGAACCAACCGGCAGAGGAAGCGGACTGCCGTAGAAAAGCAGCGGATGTTGTAACGGGAAAGAAGGAAACGAGATGAAATTTCATGACAAACGGACGAAAAGAATCATAGCGATCATTACGGTAACGGTGATCGTGGCCATGATCGCCACGATGGTGATCCCATATCTGATCGTGTAGCGTGACAGGAAGAAGAAAAGTGAGGCAATCAACATGGAACTTGCGTGGAAATCATATACCGCCTACGGAGAGGAAGAGCGTGTGGGAGATACGGCTCTTGCCATGGTGGCAAATCATCTGAAAAGTAGAGGGTGTCGGCAGCTTGCTGTAACGGCGTCGGTGGAGATCCCTTCCGGAGAATATAAGATGCTTTCTATCCGGGTGGAAAAAAGACTGCGGGATCTTTGCGGGCAAAAACAGATTCCCTGTCATGGCGTTGAACGGCGGGTGAATCCCCTGCTGAAAAGTCCGGGAGTGACTGTGACAGGAGCGGGAGAAGTCTGCGCACAGACTGCTGCGGGCAGGGAAAAGGAAACGCAGGACAGAAAAGATATCTGGGAAAAAAGGGAATCGGAAAAGTGTATACCGTACAGCCAAGGGGAAGAGGAGATTTACTGTGTAGGATTGCCTGCCTTATCTGCCGCCCTGCAGCTTAAAAGGCAGGAGAAAAAAATCTTAGAACAAAGATTTTCTTCTGCTTTTTTGGAAGAAATGGAACGGTGGAAAGAGGAGCAGTTTTTAAAGGATCGCTGTTTTTTACAGGGAAATGGGATCACCGGCTGGTATCAGACGGAAGAGGGCGGGATCTTTGCCGCTCTGTGGAAGATGGCGGAATCCAAATGCTGTGGATTTGAAGTGGAATTAAAGCAGATCCCTCTCCTGCAGGAGGTGATCGAGATTTGTGAGCATTTTCGTCTGAACCCCTACCTGATGCAGTCGGCGGGCTGCATGATAGTGACTTCCGGGACGGATCTGGAGCAGGAACTGGGAGAACAGGAGGTCTTTGTAAAAAGGATCGGTCGCCTGAAGGAGGGAAAGGAGAAGCTTTTGAAAAACGGGGAGGAGATCCGGTGTCTGGATCGCCCGGCGCCGGATGAATGGCTGAAATGGCTGGGAGGAGAAAGAGAATGATCAATATTGTACTGCTGGAGCCGGAAATACCGGCAAATACCGGAAATATCGGAAGAACCTGCGTGGCGACAGGGGCGAGGCTGCACCTGATCGAGCCGCTGGGGTTTCGGCTGACAGAAAAGAATCTGAAACGGGCAGGCATGGATTACTGGAGCCGATTGGATGTCACCACCTATGTAGACTACCGGGAGTTTTTGGACAAGAATCCGAAAGCGAAGATCTATCTGGCAACGACCAAGGCAAAACGGATCTATACAGAGGTTTCCTACGAAGAAGACTGCTATATCATGTTCGGCAAGGAAAGTGCGGGGATTCCGGAGGAGATCCTGCAGGATTCAGAGGAAACATGCATCAGGATCCCCATGCTGGAAGAGATCCGGTCCCTGAATCTGGGGAATTCTGTAGCGGTGGTCCTCTACGAGGCGCTGCGCCAGCAGGGGTTTGACGGCATGTGCAGGGAGGGAAAACTGCATCGATTGGAATGGAAGGATTAAAATGCAGGAAAATTCGTTTGACTATTCATAATATTTATAAGTACTGATAGATATAATCATTAAAAAAGCATAAATTTCATGGACTTATGAATTGGGATATATTATAATTTTAGCCAAATAGGTTCATGAAGGAAAAGAGGTGAATGAGTTGGTAGAGGAAACCATGCGGGAAATTCGGGAAACGGAAGCCCAGGCGGCAAAAGTACTGCAGGAGGCAGACGAAGCCTGTACCAGGATTCTGGAAGAGGCAAAAGAGGAAGCCAGGAAGATCCGGCAGGAAAAGGAAGAGACTGTGAGCCGGAGAGTCAAAGAGGGACTGGAGCGTCAAAAGCAACTTTCCCAGGCGGCGATTGAACAGGCGGAGGCTGCGGCGGAAGAAGAAACGAAAGAACTCACCAGACGGGCGAAAGAAAAGGAAAAAGACGCAGTTACACTTGTGAAGGAAGCATTGCTGTAACGGGCAGCAGGGGGAAAGGAGGGAGAATGTTATGGCAGTATTGCAGATGCAAAGAGTAAGTATCTGCGGGCTAAAACGGGATCGGAAAGCGATTTTGGAAACCATACAGTCTCTGGGTGTCATGGAGATGGATCAGATCCGGCAGGATGACGGCGGCTTTGAAAAGATGGACACCACAAACGCCAGACAGAGCTTTGAAAAGAAGGTGCATCTTTTTGAGCAGGCGCTGCATATCCTGGAGACGTACACACCGGAGAAAAAGTCGTTCTTATCAGGCTTTGAAGGAAAGACGCTACTGGGTAAGGAAAGACTGGAGCAGACCATCCGGCAGAGAAAACAGGCAGTGGAAACGGGAAGTGCTCTGGTGGGCATAAGCAAGGAGATCGCAGAGCTGAAAAATGAGATCCATGGACTGTACAACCAGATAGAAAGTCTGACGCCGTGGAAGAGCCTGGACATTCCCATGAACAGCAGAGGGACAGACAAGACGGCGGTGATACTGGGGACTTTAAGCGGACAGTGGACGCTGGAAATGGTAAAGGAAAGCCTGAAAGAGGCAGAGCCTGAATTGGAAGAGGTGCATCTGGAAGAGGTGTCCAGCGACCGGGACGGCATCTATCTTTTGATCATTTGTCTGAAAAAAGACGAACAAAAAATCGAAGAAGCGCTGCGCAGTCTGGGTTTTGCAAGACCAACGGTGAAAAGTTGCAAATCTCCCGGCGAGCAGATAAAAGACTGGGAAAAGAAGATCCACGGCCTGGAAGAGACCATCAAAAAGAAGGAAAAAGAGATAGAAGCGCTGGCTTCTGCCAGGGAGGAGCTTCAGATCGCCTCGGATTACTACAGGATCCGTGCAGAAAAGTATCAGGTGCTGGGGACGCTCCCGCAGTCAGAACGGGTATTTTGCATCAGCGGGTATGTGGCAAAGAAGCAGGTTCCGCTTCTCAGGGAACGGATCGAGAAGGTATACAGCTGTGTCCTGGATGAGGAAGATCTGAAAGAGGACGAGGTGCCGCCTACGGTACTGGTCAACAACCGGTTTTCCTCCAGCATGGAAGGCGTGGTGGAATCCTACGGACTTCCCGGAAAAGGAGAGATTGATCCGACAACGGTCATGTCCTTCTTTTACGTATTTTTCTTTGGGCTGATGCTTTCCGACGCGGCGTATGGAGCCATCATCTCTGTCTGCTGCTTCGTACTTCTGAAAAAGTTTCCCCGGATGGAAAAAAGTATGCAGAAATCACTGAAACTGTTTTTCTACTGCGGACTGTCCACACTGGTGTGGGGCGTTCTGTTCGGAGGGTACTTCGGAGACGTGATCACGGTGGCGGCAAAGACGTTTCTGGGAAAAACGGTAGAAGTGAAAGCCCTTTGGTTTGTTCCTTTGAACAATCCGATGAAGATGCTGGTATATTCCATGCTGTTCGGTACCATCCACCTGTTTGTGGGACTGGGAATCAAAGGCTATATCTGCCTGAAGGAAAAGCGGATACTGGACTTTTTCTGTGACGTAGTACTCTGGTATGCCTTTGTGATCGGACTGATCCTTCTTCTGATACCCAGCCAGGTATTTGTAGCGATCTCCCAGATGGAAGTGACCTTCCCACCGGCAGTCAATCTACTGGCAAAGGGACTGGCTATCGGAGGAGCGGCGGGATTGTTTCTCATGTCGGGACGGGAGAGCAAGAACCCGGCCCTGCGACTGGCGCTGGGGGCGTATGACCTGTACAACATTACCGGCTGGCTCAGTGACGTGCTTTCCTATTCCAGACTGTTGGCGCTGGGATTGGCAACGGGAGTTATCGCGTCGGTGGTGAACCAGATGGGGATCATGGCAGGAAAGAGCGTAGTAGGCGTGATAATCTTCATCATTGTATTTTTGGTAGGACACAGTCTGAATATGGCCATCAATATCCTGGGAGCCTATGTGCATACCAATCGTCTTCAATTTGTGGAATTTTTCGGTAAGTTTTATGAGGGAAGCGGAAGAGGCTTCCATCCCTTTACACAACAAACAAAATATGTAGAAATCAAGGAGGAGAAGTAAGATGAGTAGTTTAGGAATCGTTTATGCATTGTTGGGAGCAGCGGTAGCAGTATTTCTGGCAGGAGCCGGATCTGCTATCGGAGTTGGAGTCGCAGGTCAGGCAGCGTCCGGAGTCGTATCAGAAGACCCGTCTAAGTTTGGTAAGGTTCTGATCGTGCAGCTGCTTCCGGGAACCCAGGGGATCTATGGACTTCTGGTAGGCTTCATTACACTGGCGAAGGTAGGGATCCTGGGCGGAGGAGCCGCAGAGATTTCCGTACAGACAGGACTTTTGATCCTGGCGGCATGTCTTCCTATCGGGATCGTAGGATTGATCTCCGGAAAGCATCAGGGAAAAACGGCTGCGGCAGCTATCGGAATCGTAGCAAAAAAACCGGATCAGTTTGGTAAGGCGATGCTGATCCCGGCCATGGTAGAGACCTACGCCATTCTGGCGCTTCTGATCTCCGTCCTCGCAGTAACATCTATTCAGCTGTAAGCGGACAGGATCGAAAAGAAACGTGTCATTTTAAAGAAAAAGGAGAGCCAGGCAATGAGCGGATTAAACAAGATAAAAAGCCAGATCATGGATGAAGCCAGATCTTTAGCGGAAGAAAAGATTGCGGAAGCCAAACTGACGGCAGGAGAGATCATAGAACAAGCTCAGAAAGAAGCCGAAGAAAGTGAGAAGCAAATGCTCCGGAAGGCGGAGGCAGAAGAAAAGAAGCAGCAGAAAAAAACAGCTTCTTTCATCGATCTGCAGAAGCGGACAAAGATTCTGGAAGCAAAACAGGGTGTGATCGCCGATGTGCTGAAACAGGCGTATGAAGCGCTGGAAAACCTGGGCGAAGAAGAGTATTTTTCTGCACTGCTTCTCCTTGTAAAGAAATATGCGCTGCCGGAAACGGGAGAAATCCTGTTTGGAAAAACAGATCTTGGCAGACTGCCGGAGGGATTTGGAGACAAAATAGAAGAGATTGCAAAGGCAAAAGGTGGAGAACTCCGTATCTCTGAGAAGGAGGGTGCGATAAAGAACGGTTTCATTCTCGTTTACGGAGGGATTGAAGAAAATTGTACCCTGAAAGCATTGTTTGATGCCAGACAGGAGGAGCTGTCCGACAAGGTTCACCGGCTGTTGTTTGCGTAGGAGGGAAGGCATGAGGGAAGAATATACCTATGCGGTTGCACGGATCCGTGCAATGGAGGTGAATTTATTTTCAAAAGAGGTCGTAGACCAGCTGATCGCTTGTCAGACATATGAACAATGCCTTCAGTTACTGGAAGAAAAAGGCTGGGGCGACGGAGCGCTACAAAAGGATATGGAAGGGATTCTGGCCAGAGAAGAAGAGAAGATCTGGGATGTGGTAAGAGAGCTGGGTATCCCGCTGGAACGATTTGACGTGCTGATGTACCCCAAGCTGTTCCACAATCTGAAGGCGGCGATCAAAGAGGTGTGTACAGAGGAGACCAACCATCAGATCTTTTACGAAAACGGAATGGTCATGGGCAAAGAGATGCTGACACTGGTGCGGGAAAGACGGTTTGAAGAGCTTCCCGAAGTGCTGCAGGAAGTGGCAAGGGAAGCCTATGAAAGTCTTCTGCACACCAGAGACGGACAGCTGTGCGACATTATGATCGACAAGGCGACGTTGGAGGCGATCTGTCAGGCAGGAAAAGAGACGAAGGAACCGGTTATCCGGGAATACGCGGAATCCTATGTGGCGGTGGCCAACATCAAGGTGGCCGTCCGGTCTGCCAAGACAGGGAAGTCTTTGGACTTTATGGAAAAAGCAATGACAGACTGTGAAGGGATCCGCTGGGAGCGGCTTGCGAAAGCAGCGCTGGCGGGAATAGAAGGCATCTGCGAATACCTTCAGGAAACATCCTATTCCCAGGGAGCAGAAGTGTTGCGCCAGTCGATGTCGGCCTTTGAACGATGGTGCGATAACAGGATCATAGAAACTATGAAATCCCAGAAGTATGAGGCGTTTACACTGGGACCTGTCGTGGCGTATGTGATCGCAAGACAAAATGAGATCAGGACGGTGCGGATGGTGCTGTCAGGAAAGCAGAACCGGCTGCCGGAGGAGTCCATTCGGGAAAGGATAAGGGAAATGTATGTATAAGATAGCGGTAATAGGCGATTATGACAGTATTTACGGCTTTGCTGCTTTGGGGCTGGATACCTTTCCTGTTGCCGATGAAGAAGAAGGAAAGGACAGGCTGGCCAGACTGGCGGCCGGGCAGTATGGAATCATTTATATCACGGAAGCGCTGGCCAAAGAGCTGTCAAAGGAACTGGAAAAATACGAAGAACAGGTAATGCCTGCCATCGTCCGGGTACCGGGGATTTCCGGCAACACAGGAGCCGGTGTGGAAGGCGTAAAGAAAACGGTAGAGCAGGCTGTTGGATCGGACATTCTGTTTGGAAACCAATAAAGGAGGTTGATTCGTTCAAATGAGCAGAGGAACAATCAAAAAAGTAGCTGGACCGTTGGTCATCGCAAAGGGTATGAGAGACGCCAACATGTTTGACGTGGTGCGTGTAAGCGACCAGCGGCTGATCGGAGAGATCATCGAGATGCACGGAGACGAGGCATCCATACAGGTATATGAAGAAACATCAGGACTGGGCCCGGGCGAACCGGTAGAATCCATGCAGGTGCCCATGTCCGTAGAACTGGGCCCCGGGCTGATTGCCAGTATCTATGACGGAATCCAGCGTCCGCTGGACGATATCATGAAAATATCAGGAAACAGCCTGCAAAGAGGGGTGGAAGTGGCTTCTCTGAAAAGAGACCGGAAATGGGAATTTGTGCCGGTGGCAAAAGCGGGCGACAAGGTGGTTGCAGGAGATGTCCTGGGAACGGTACAGGAGACCATCGTAGTACAGCAGAAGATCATGGTTCCTTTTGGCGTAGAGGGTACGGTCAAGGAGATCAAAGCAGGAGAATTTACGGTAGAAGAGGTAGTGGCGGTCCTGGAAACAGAGGATGGAGAAAAGGAACTGACCATGATGCAAAGATGGCCGGTTCGGAAAGGACGTCCCTATGTGAAAAAGCTGCCTCCGCAGAAACCGCTGATCACAGGGCAGAGAGTGGTAGATACCTTTTTCCCGATTGCCAAGGGAGGAGTAGCGTCTGTTCCGGGACCGTTTGGAAGCGGAAAGACCGTTATCCAGCACCAGCTGGCAAAATGGGCGGAAGCGGATATCGTAGTATACATCGGCTGCGGAGAGCGTGGAAACGAGATGACGGACGTATTGAACGAGTTCCCGGAGCTGAAGGACCCGAAAACAGGGCAGTCTTTGATGGAGAGGACCGTTCTGATCGCCAACACCTCCGACATGCCGGTGGCGGCACGGGAGGCTTCCATTTACACGGGAATCACCATTGCAGAGTATTTCAGGGACATGGGGTATTCGGTGGCTTTGATGGCGGACTCTACGTCCAGATGGGCAGAGGCGCTGCGAGAGATGTCGGGACGTCTGGAAGAGATGCCGGGCGAAGAAGGATATCCGGCTTATCTGGGAAGCCGTTTGGCACAGTTTTACGAGAGAGCCGGGCACGTGATCTCCCTGGGATCTGATGGAAGAGAGGGAGCCCTGTCTGTAATCGGAGCCGTATCCCCTCCGGGAGGAGATATTTCAGAGCCGGTATCTCAGGCAACTCTTCGGATCGTGAAGGTGTTCTGGGGACTGGATTCGGCCCTGGCCTACAAGCGGCATTTCCCGGCTATCAACTGGCTGACCAGCTATTCTCTGTATGTGGATCATATGGGGCCGTGGTTTGATCAGGAAGTAGCGTCTGACTGGATGGAAAACCGCCAGAAGATGATGAGCCTTCTCCAGGATGAAGCGGAACTGGAAGAGATCGTAAAAATGGTAGGAATGGATGCGCTGTCTGCAACAGACCGACTGAAAATGGAAGCGGCGCGTTCTATCCGGGAGGACTTCCTGCACCAGAACTCTTTCCACGAGATCGATACGTATACGTCCCTGAAAAAACAGCATCTGATGATGCGGCTGGTACTGGCATTCTATGAGGAAGCCTCACAGGCGCTGGCAGAGCATCCAAGAAAGATGCAGGCGCTCATCAACATGGAGGTCAGGGAGCGGATCGGAAGATTCAAGTATACAAAAGAAGAAGAGTTAGACAAAGAGTATGAGGCCATCAAGAGCGAGCTGGAAAGAGAAGTGGCAGCCATTGCCGGGAAGGAGGACTTCTAAGCTATGCCAAAAGAATATAGAACAATACAGGAAGTTGCCGGACCACTGATGCTGGTAAAAGGGGTGGAACAGGTTGCCTATGACGAGCTGGGAGAGATCGAGCTGGCAGACGGCGAAAGAAGACGGTGCAAGGTACTGGAAGTAAACGGAAACGACGTACTGGTCCAGTTGTTTGAGAGTGCATCGGGAATCAATTTAAGTAACAGCAAGGTGCGCTTTTTGGGAAGGAGCATGGAACTGGGCGTGTCCGAAGACATGCTGGGACGCGTGTTTGACGGACTGGGACGCCCTATTGACGGAGGCCCTCAGATCCTTCCGGAAGAAAGAAGACAGATCAACGGATTGCCGATGAACCCGGCGGCAAGAAGCTATCCGGAGGAATTTATCCAGACGGGAGTTTCTTCCATCGACGGACTGAACACTCTGGTAAGAGGGCAGAAGCTGCCGATCTTCTCGGCGTCGGGACTGCCTCACGCCAACCTGGCGGCGCAGATCGCCAGACAGGCAAAGGTTCGCGGCACAGATGAAAATTTTGCGGTAGTGTTTGCTGCCATGGGAATCACCTTTGAGGAGTCCAACTTCTTCGTGGAATCCTTCAAGGAGACGGGAGCCATTGACAGAACGGTATTATTTATCAACCTGGCAAACGACCCGGCCATCGAGCGTATCTCCACGCCGCGAATGGCTTTGACGGCGGCGGAATACCTGGCGTTTGAAAAAGATATGCACGTACTGGTCATCCTGACGGACATCACCAATTACGCAGACGCCCTCCGGGAAGTGTCGGCAGCCAGAAAGGAAGTGCCGGGACGCCGTGGATATCCGGGATATATGTACACAGACCTGGCAACCCTGTATGAGAGAGCCGGACGGCAGAAGGGAAAGAAGGGAAGCATTACCATGATCCCCATCCTGACCATGCCGGAGGATGATAAGACGCATCCCATCCCCGACCTGACAGGATATATTACAGAAGGACAGGTGATCCTGAGCCGTGAGCTGTATCGAAAAGGGATCCAGCCGCCTATCGACGTACTGCCTTCTCTGTCACGTCTGAAAGACAAGGGAATCGGAGACGGAAAGACCAGAGCGGATCATTCCAATACCATGAACCAGTTGTTTGCAGCCTATGCCAGAGGAAAGGACGCCAAGGAGCTGATGACTATCCTGGGAGAGGCGGCGCTGACAGAGATCGATCTGCTCTATGCAAAATTTGCAGAGGAATTTGAAAAGAAATACGTATCGCAGGGCTATCTGGCAGACCGTTCCATTGAGGAAACGCTTACCATCGGGTGGGAGCTGTTGTCTTTGCTTCCTAGAAGCGAGTTGAAGCGAATTGATGACAAATATCTGGACGAATACTACGGAAAATAGACGGAGGTGGTAGGATATGGCATCCACACAGATTACGCCGACCCGTATGGAGTTGACGAAGACAAAAAGAAAACTGGTCACAGCCGTCAAAGGCCATAAACTTCTAAAAGACAAAAGAGATGAGCTGATGCGTCAATTTCTGGAGCTGGTCAAGGAAAACATGGAACTTCGTCTAAAGGTGGAGGCGGGAATCAAGGCCGCCAATCAGAACTTTGTGATCGCCAAGGCGGGAATGGATGAAGTGACTCTGAGAACGGCATTTATGGCGCCCAAGCAGGAAGTCAATCTGGAAGTGGGAAGTAAGAATGTCATGAGTGTAAATATTCCGGCATTCACCACCAAAACCCGTACAGCAGATGCAAATGACATCTATTCTTATGGGTTTGCATTTACATCGGGAGATCTGGACGACGCAGTAAAATCCCTGGCGGACATCCTGCCGGAGATGCTGCGGCTGGCGGAGATCGAAAAAGCCTGCCAGTTGATGGCGGCGGAGATTGAGAAAACCAGGAGGCGGGTAAACGCGCTGGAGCATGTGATCATTCCGGAGGCCAGAAGGACGATCAAGTATATCACCATGAAGCTGGACGAGAATGAAAGAAGCTCTCAGATCCGCCTGATGAAAGTAAAGGACATGATGCTGGAGGAAGCGCACAAGTATAGCGAGAGAGCCTGATTAGATCAGAAGCGTATCTTTTGAGCGTTTCGGATATTCCGGAAAAGAGAGGGCCGGGCAGCGGCTGACGTTTTCCGAAAGCGGATGCGGCGAAGGGCCGCGGCTTTTGGAAGCGACAGCGGAAAAGCAAGGCGGCGGACAAGAAAATACAGAGAAAATCGGGGCGGAGCATTCGCCCCGATTTTCTCCGGAAAAAGCATCAGACACAAGGAGCAAAAAGCATGGACAATGTAATTTTTATCGGAATGCCGTCGTCGGGGAAAAGCACGATCGGCGTGGTGGCTGCAAAACGGCTGGGATATCAGTTTTTAGATGCGGATCTTTTGATCCAGGAACAGGAGGGAAAGCTCCTGAAGGAGATTATTGCAGAGCGGGGGATTGAGGGATTTCTGGAGGTGGAAGACCGGGTCAACGCAGGCATAGAAGCGGAGAAAACGATGATTTCCCCGGGGGGGAGCGTGGTCTACTGCCCCAATGCCATGGAGCATTTCAAAAAAATCGGCCGTGTGGTCTACCTGCAGGCCTCCTATGAAACGATCGCAGCCAGACTTCAAAATGTAAAAGACAGAGGCGTGGTGTTAAGAGAAGGACAGACACTTCTGGATCTCTACCGGGAAAGAGTCCGGCTGTTTGAACGGTATGCGGACATTACCATCTGTGAAGACGGGCGGACGGTGGAAGAGACGCTGGAAGCCGTGATAACTGCACTGAAAAAGTAGAGAAATATTACAGAAAAATTACGAGTCTGTAAAAAAGATTTTACAAACAGGGATTCTGTGGTATAATGACACGGAGATAAATCTTGGCGATTGAGGTGGAGTATGGAGCAATATATTATTAAGGGCGGTCATCCGTTGGTGGGAGAGGTAGAGATCGGAGGAGCAAAAAACGCAGCTCTTGCGATTCTTTCTGCAGCTATCATGACCGACGATACGGTTTTGATAGATAACCTTCCGGATGTAAACGACATCAACGTGATGCTGGATGCCATCGCAGGGATCGGCGCGTCCGTTTCCAGAGTAGACAGGCATACGGTGAGGATCAGCGGGAAGAACATCAGCGACATGTCCATAGAGTATGAATATATCAAGAAGATCCGCGCTTCGTATTATCTGCTGGGAGCCCTTCTTGGAAAATACAAGAGAGCGGAGGTGGCGCTTCCGGGAGGCTGCAACATTGGCAGCCGTCCGATTGATCAGCATCTGAAGGGATTTCGGGCGCTGGGAGCGGAAGTGATCATCCACGGCGGAAAGATCCTGGCGGAGGTAGACAGACTTCGGGGAAAACATATTTATTTTGACGTGGTCAGTGTGGGAGCCACCATCAATGTTATGATGGCAGCGGCCATGGCCGAAGGATTGACGATCCTGGAAAATGTAGCAAAGGAGCCCCATGTGGTGGATGTGGCCAACTTCCTGAACAGTATGGGAGCGAACATCAGAGGAGCCGGAACGGACATTATCCGGATCCGTGGCGTGCAAAAGCTTCACGGGACGGAGTATTCCGTGATCCCGGATCAGATCGAGGCAGGAACGTTTATGTTTGCGGCTGCGGCTACCAAGGGAGACGTGACGGTGCTGAACGTAATTCCCAAGCATCTGGAAGCAACGGTGGCCAAGCTGGTGGAAATGGGCTGTGAGGTGGAAGAGTTTGACGATGCGGTGCGTGTGGTGGCGAAGGGCCGGCTGAACAGCACACATGTAAAGACACTGCCGTACCCGGGATTTCCAACGGATATGCAGCCACAGATCGGCGTGACGCTGGCGCTTTCCCAGGGAACCAGCACTATCGTGGAGAGTATTTTTGAAAACCGGTTCAAGTATCTGGATGAGCTGGCGAGAATGGGAGCCAGCGTGAAGATAGAGGGCAATTCCGCTACCATTGAAGGCGTGGAAAGCTTTTCGGGAGCAAGGGTCAGCGCTCCGGATCTCCGGGCAGGTGCGGCGCTTTGCATTGCAGGTCTGGCAACGGACGGAATCACTATCATCGATGATATCGTATATATCCAACGAGGCTATGAGCGGTTTGAGGAAAAGCTAAGAGGGATCGGCGGGATCATTGAGCGGGTGGATTCGGAAAAAGCGATCCAGAAGTTTTGCCTGAGAATCGGTTAGAAAAATGACAGAATCGTTTTGTGTATTTGACAAACGAAAGAAAAAATAGTATAGTTCCAGTGGAATTTAATAAAATTTCTCTTATTCAGAGCAGTGGAGGTACAAAGGACCTGTGAAGCTGCGGCAACCCCCGGAAGGGAAGGTGCCAACCTGAGCGAGTCATTCGAACAATAAGAGGATTGATTTATGTATGTAAAGCAGTCCTTTGTCGGGCTGCTTTTTTAGCGGCAACGATGCGGGATCTGCGCTTGGCGGAAAGCCTGGTGACTGTGCAGATCTGCACAATGTCAGATGAAACGGAAATAAAACAGGAAAAGACGGGAGGAAATCAAATGGAAAGACATTTATTTACATCAGAATCTGTAACGGAGGGACATCCGGATAAGATGTGCGATCAAATCTCAGACGCCATTTTGGATGCGCTGGTAGAGCAGGATCCCATGAGCCGTGTGGCATGCGAAACCTGTACCACGACAGGGCTGGTAATGGTGATGGGAGAAATTACCACCAATGCCTATGTGGATATGCAGAAGCTGGTGCGGGACACCGTGCGGGAGATCGGATATACAAGAGGAAAATATGGGTTTGATGCAGATACCTGCGGCGTGATCCTGGCTATCGATGAACAGTCCTCGGACATTGCCATGGGAGTGGATAAAGCGCTGGAGGCAAAGCAGCAGAAGCCGGAGGATGCAGACTCCATCGGGGCAGGAGACCAGGGGATGATGTTTGGGTACGCGACAGACGAAACGGAGGAACTGATGCCTTACCCCATTTCTCTGGCACACCGGCTGGCACAAAGACTGACGCAGGTAAGAAAGGACGGCACGCTGCCCTATCTGAGACCGGACGGAAAGACACAGGTAACGGTGGAGTATGATGAAGAAGGAGTACCGAAACGACTGGACGCAGTGGTGCTTTCCACACAGCATGATCCGGAGGTGTCTCAGGAGCAGATCCATCAGGACATCACCACCCACGTATTTAACCGGATCCTCCCGGAAGAAATGGTGGATGAACAGACCAAGTTCTTTATCAACCCCACAGGACGGTTTGTGATCGGAGGTCCTCACGGAGACAGCGGACTGACCGGCAGAAAGATCATCGTGGATACCTACGGCGGCATGGCAAGACACGGAGGCGGGGCGTTTTCCGGAAAGGACTGTACAAAGGTGGACCGTTCCGCAGCCTACGCAGCCAGATATGTGGCAAAAAACATTGTGGCGGCAGGGATGGCAAAGAAATGCGAGATCCAGTTGTCCTACGCCATCGGGGTGGCACATCCCACCTCCATCATGGTGGATACCTTTGGAACGGGGCGCCTGTCGGACGAAGCCTTGGTGGAGATCATCCGGGAGCAGTTTGATCTTCGGCCGGAGGGGATCATCCGGATGCTGGATCTGCGCAGGCCGATCTACAAAAAAACGGCGGCTTACGGGCATTTTGGAAGGACAGACGTGGAATTCCCCTGGGAAAAGACAGATAAGGCAGAGGTTCTGAAAGGATATTTATAAAAATTTTAGAAAAGTTTATGGGTGCTTTGTCATGAAGCACCTATTTTCATGCTATACTTTCCACGGAGGGATTGCCATGAAATTAAAAACACGCCTGATCATTGCGTTTCTGACGGTGATACTGATTCCTGTCATACTGACGTCGGTTATCGTATTCGTGCTGGGAACGCATCAGATACATTCCATTGAGAAGAATTATGAATTGAAAGGGACGACGGTAAAAAGTCTGTCCAACTCCATTGAAACCATGTCCGCCCTGACGGAAAAACCATTTCAGGAATTGAGTCAGGTGGCGGAAGAAGAGCCGGCCAGACTGGAGGAAGTTTCATATCTGGAGCAGTGGAACCGGCGGCTGCAGAAGAAGAAAAGCTTCCTGCTGGCAACCAGGGAAGGAGAGATCACTTATGTGGGTTCCGGGAAAAAGCAGGTAGACGCCATTCTTTCCCAGTTACCCGAGTACGGGGAAGCGTCGGAAGCGTCCCAGAACGGGATCTATCTGGGGGGCAAAGAGCAGGTACTGTTAAAGCAGATCGACGTAACCTATGCAGATGGTCAAAAGGGCAGCCTGTTTCTGGTGACGGATATGAAGGATATGATCCCGGAGATCGAAACATTTTTGGTGCGGATGGTATACGGAGTGATGATCGTTCTGATCCTGACCGCCGCCGTTTTAATCTACTGGATCTACAGAGGGGTGATGCGGCCGCTAGCCAAAATGCAGGTGGCGGCAAAAAATATTACCGAAGGGAATCTGGATTTTGAACTGAAGCAGGAATCCAAGGATGAGCTGGGCAGCCTGTGTCGGGATCTGGAAGCCATGCGGAAACGGCTGAAGGATACCACGGAAGAGCGGTTAAAATTTGACCAGGAAAACAAGGAACTGATCAGCAATATTTCCCACGATCTGAAAACGCCGGTCACCACCATCAAAGGCTATGCGGAAGGGATCCTGGACGGGGTGGCGGACACTCCGGAAAAAGTGGACAAATATGTAAAGACTATTTACAACAAAGCCAATGAGATGGATCTTTTGATCAATGAGCTGACCTTTTACACCAAGATCGATACCAACCGCATCCCCTATAATTTCAGCACCATTTCCGTCAACGGATATTTCAATGACTGTGCGGAGGATCTGGCAATGGAGCTGGAGCCTGCCGGGATAGAATTTGGCTATTTCAATTATGTGGAGGAAGATGTGAAGGTCATTGCCGACACAGAACAGATCAAACGAGTGGTGCACAATATCGTGAACAATTCCATCAAATACATGGATAAGAAAAAGGGAAAAATCAATCTGCGGATCAAGGACGTGGGAGATTTTGTCCAGATAGAGCTGGAGGATAACGGAAAAGGGATTGCGGCGAAGGATCTGCCCAATATTTTCGATCGGTTTTTTCGGAGCGATACCTCCAGAAATTCTTCCAAGGGAGGCAGCGGGATCGGGCTGTCTATTGTAAAAAAGATCATTGAAGAACATGGCGGAAAGATATGGGCGACCAGCAGAGAAAATACAGGGACGACCATGTATTTCGTGCTTAGAAAATATCAGGAGGTGCCGATACATGAATAGAATACTGATCGTAGAAGACGAAGAGGCGATTGCGGATCTGGAGAAAGATTATCTGGAGCTTGCGGGATTTCAGGTGGAAGTATGCAACGACGGAAGAACGGGACAGGATCGGGCGCTGAAGGAAGAGTTTGATCTGTATATCCTGGATCTGATGCTTCCGGAGGTGGATGGATTTGAAATCTGCAGGCAGATCCGTCAGATCAAGAACACCCCGATCCTGATGGTGTCTGCAAAAAAAGAAGATATTGATAAAATCAGAGGACTGGGTCTGGGAGCCGACGATTATATCACAAAGCCCTTCAGTCCCAGCGAACTGGTGGCCAGGGTAAAGGCGCATCTGGCCAGGTACGACCGGTTGACCGGAAGCGTGGCGGAACGCAACAAGGTGATCGAGATCCGGGGACTTCGGATCGACACGACTGCCAGAAGAGTCTGGGTCAATGGGGAGGAACGGGCCTTTACCACCAAGGAGTATGATTTGCTGACGTTTTTGGCCAGCCATCCCAATCATGTGTACACCAAGGATGAACTGTTCCGGGAGATCTGGGATATGGAATCGGTGGGAGATATCGCCACCGTTACGGTACACATCAAAAAGATCCGGGAAAAAGTGGAGATGGATACCTCCAATCCCCAGTATATTGAAACGATCTGGGGCGTGGGATATCGGTTTAAAGTGTAAGGAGACGGAAAATCTATGATCACCAGTACATCCAATGGGAAGGTAAAGCGACTGATACAGCTAAAGAAAAAGAAAAAATGCCGGGAGGAGGAAGGGGTATTTCTGGCAGAAGGAAGCCGTATGGCGAAAGAAACGCCGGCCGGGCTTTTAAGAGAAATCTATGTATCGGAAAGCTTTCTCAAAAAGCAGAAAGAATTGGCGAAAGATTTGGAAAACAGATGCAAGGCCGGGATAGAGATACTTGCCGACCGTGTATTTGAATATGTTTCGGACACACAGACGCCGCAGGGAGTTCTGTGTGTGGTGCAAAAACCCTGCCATGCATTGGCGGAGATCGTAAGAGGAGAGTGTCCGCAGCTGTTACTGCTGGAGGGGATCCAGGATCCGGGGAACCTGGGGACGATCCTTCGGACGGCGGAGGGAGCCGGAGTCAGCGGCGTGCTTCTGGATGAAGCCTGTGCGGATCTGTTTGCACCCAAGACGATCCGGTCCACCATGGGATCGGTATTCCGTCTTCCGTTTGTGCGGGTGGCGGATTTGAAAGAGGCGATCCATTGCGTAAAGGCGAGCGGGATCCGGCTATATGCGGCGCACCTGGAAGGCAGCCTGCCGTATTATCAACAGGATTTCACGAAGCCCTGCGGATTTTTGCTGGGAAATGAGGGGAACGGACTGAAGGAAGAAACCGCTGCGCTGGCGGATGCCCGGATCAAAATCCCCATGCAGGGACAGGTGGAATCCCTGAATGTAGGGATCGCGGCAGCGGTTCTTAGTTTTGAGGCAAGCCGTCAGCGGAGCCTGTAAGCTGCTTTTCATCCCTGTCTGTGACCTTGCAAAGGGAGAGGGGATGTAGTAAGATAAAAGCAGGAAACGGCAGATAAAAAGGAAGGGGGGAGCAGGATGCAGACAATGTATTGGCTGATAGCTTTTATTGTGTTGCTGGTGATCGAGCTCTGTACGCTGGGACTGACCACCATATGGTTTGCGGCAGGCGCGCTTCTTGCATTTGTTGCGGGACTCTTAGGACAGGGGACGGTCGTCCAGTTTGCGGTGTTCATCGTGTCATCTTTGATCCTTTTAGTTTTGACGCGACCCTGGGCCATGAAGCACTTTAACACAGAAAGAAAAAAAACGAACCTGGAGCTGATCAAAGGGGAGCACGGTCTGGTGATAGAGGAGATAGACGGCCTGACAGGTGTAGGACGCGTGCGGGTAAAGGGCCAGGAGTGGGCTGCGAGACCGGCAGGAGAAAACAGGGTGATCCCGGAAGGGCGGGAAGTCGTTGTGGTAGAGATACAGGGCGTTAAGGTTTTGGTAGAAGAGGAGGAAACAACATGTTAGGAAATTTTTTGTTTTTGGTGCTATTGATTTTGGTGTGCTTGATCCTGGTTTCCTGCGTGCGGGTGGTAAGACAGGCGCAGGCGCTGGTGATTGAAAGACTGGGAGCTTACCAGGGAACCTGGAATACCGGGATCCACTTCAAGATCCCTGTGCTGGACAGGGTGGCAAGAAGGGTGGATCTGAAGGAGCAGGTGGTGGATTTTGCGCCCCAGCCGGTGATCACCAAGGATAATGTAACCATGCGGATAGATACGGTGGTATTTTACCAGATCACGGATCCCAAGCTGTTTTGCTACGGAGTGGCAAGCCCTATTATGGCGATCGAAAATCTTACGGCAACTACCCTTAGAAATATTATCGGAGATCTGGAACTGGATCAGACATTAACATCCCGCGAGACCATCAACACCAAAATGCGGGCCTCTCTGGATGAGGCGACGGATCCATGGGGGATCAAGGTAAACCGTGTGGAATTAAAGAATATCATTCCGCCGGCAGCGATCCAGGATGCGATGGAAAAGCAGATGAAGGCGGAAAGAGAGCGGAGAGAAGCGATCCTTCGAGCAGAGGGAGAAAAGAAATCCACCATTCTGGTGGCAGAAGGAAAGAAGGAGTCCGCGATCCTGGATGCAGAGGCAGAGAAGCAGGCGGCGATCCTTCGTGCGGAAGCAGAGAAACAGGCAATGATCCGCCGGGCAGAGGGTGAAGCGGAGGCCATTATGAAGGTGCAGCAGGCGAATGCAGACGGAATCCGATTCCTGAAAGAAGCAGGAGCGGATAAGGCGGTCCTGACTATGAAGAGCCTGGAAGCATTTGAGAGGGCAGCGGACGGACAGGCTACCAAGATCATTATCCCATCAGAGATCCAGGGGCTTGCAGGGCTTGTAAAATCGTTGACGGAAGTAGGAGAGAAAGAGTAGAGATGAAACCTGTGATAGACATGGAGAAGGAATACGGTCTGGTATTTGACGGGGGCGGAGCCAGAGGGGCTTACCAGGCAGGAGCCTGGAAAGCTCTGGCGGAGGCCGGCCTGAAGATCAATGCGGTAGCAGGAACATCCGTGGGCGCCTTAAACGGCGCCCTTGTTTGTATGGGAGACGTGGAACTGGCAGAAAGCATCTGGAAGGAAATCTCCTTTTCCAAGGTCATGGATGTGGACGATGCCTGGATGGAAATCCTGTTCCAAAAGGGGCAACCGTTTAAGGAAGTGGTGAATGCGGGGCTGCGCGTGATACGGGAGGGCGGGGTGGATATTACCCCCTTAAGAAATCTGATCCGGAGCGTGGTGGAGGAAGACCGCATTCGAAATTGCGGAAAAGAATTTTGCCTGCAGACGTTTTGCCTTTCGGACATGGAGGAACTGGATCTGTCTCTTTCAGAGATTCCGGAAGGACTTCTCTGTGACTTTCTGCTGGCCAGTGCCTACCTGATCGGATTTAAAAATGAGCCGCTGCATGGCAGCCGGTATGTGGATGGAGGCGCAGTGAACAATGTTCCTGTCAATGCTCTTTTGAAAAGAGGCTACAAGGATATTATCGAAGTGAGGATTTACGGACCGGGAAGAATCCCGAAAGTCCATTTTCCGGAAGACGGAACGTTTTACCGGGTAGCGCCCCGGGTTCGTTTGGGAAGTATCCTGGAGTTTTCTGCCAAGAGGAGTGCCCAGAACCTGAAGATCGGCTATTATGACGCCAAACGGATGCTGTACGGACTGGAAGGGCACATCTATTATCTAGAGCAGTGCTGGGACGATGAATTTTACAGGGAAGTGATGAGCGGATTTCGCGACATAGAAAAGGCGGAGATCCTTCTGGAACTGAAGCTTCCGCCCAGAAGTACGGACAAAGAGCTGTTTCTTGGAATGCTGGAGGCGGCAGCGAAGCTTCTGCGGGTACAGAAGTACCACGTCTATACGGTGAAGGAACTGCTGGAAAAGGTGGAGCAGAAGCGGAGCAAGGAAGACAGAAAGCTGCCCAGGTTTACGGAATACCTGGAAAGGGCGGGAGAAATCATAAAAACACGGGAGGGACTATGAAGGCGGCTATCGTAAAGGTCCTAAGAGAGCGGAAGGGATATGTCTCGGGACAGGAATTGTGTGAAACGTTCCAGGTATCAAGGACTGCTGTCTGGAAAGTCATGGAACAGTTAAAGCAGCAGGGATATGCCATTGAGGCAGTACGCAATAAAGGCTATCGTTTACTGGGAGAGCCGGAAGAGTTTTCCAAAATAGGGATCGAAAGCAGGCGGAAAACGAAGTGGGCCGGAAAGAAGATCCTTTTTCTGGAATCCACAGATTCCACCAATATACAGGCTGCCCTGGCAGGAAGCAGAGGAGAAGAGGAAGGAGTCTTAGTGGTAGCAAAGGAGCAGGTGGCAGGCAGAGGCCGGCGGGGGCGGCAGTGGGAGTCGCCTCAGGAGGGCGGGATCTATATGTCTTTGCTTCTAAGGCCGACCGTGCCGCCGGACCATGCTTCCGGGATCACGCTCCTTATGGCGCTTTGTGTGGCAGAAAGCCTGCAGGAACTGACGACGGAGCCGGTGGAAATCAAGTGGCCCAATGACATTGTGATGAAGGGAAAGAAAGTTTGCGGGATCCTGACGGAAATGACGGCACAGGTGGATTATATCCATTACGTAGTGGTAGGGGTAGGGATGAATCTGAACCAGACACAATTTGCGGGAGAGCTGTCTGAAAAGGCAACCTCTTTCTGGCTGGAAACAGGGCTCCGGGCAGACAGAAGCCGGCTGATCGCCGCCTTGCTGGAAAAATTTGAGCAAAGCTATGAGGTCTTTTGCAAAGAGGGAGGCAGCCTGTCCCGGTTTCGAACAGAATATGAGAAGCGACTGGTCAACACAGGAAGACCGGTCAGGGTACAGGATGGCAAGGAATCCTTTGACGGCATAGCACTGGGTATTTCTCCAAAAGGGGATCTGCTGGTCCGGCTGGAAGATCAGAGTATACGGAGCGTATTTGCAGGAGAAGTTTCGGTAAGGGGGATATATGGATACATATAGAGAAGAAGACGGATACAAAAAAGTGGTGCTCTGCGGAGCCAATTCTTACGAAGAAAAATATTATTTCAATCCCGACTTTGCGCAGCTTCCCACCCATGTACAGGAAGAGCTGCAGATTCTTTGTGTGCTTTATGTGGCAGATGTGGGAGGGATTCTGACATTGGTGTTTGATGAGGAAGGAACGCTGCAGTTTGAGGTGATGAGCCAACCGGACGACTTTTCATTTGACGAGATCGGGAGTCAGCTGAAGATCAAGGAGATACAAAGGAACCAGCAGGATCTTTTGGAATCCTTACAGATGTTTTACCGGGTATTTGTTCAGAAAGAGGAGGAATAGACATGCTGCTGGTAATTGATGCCGGAAATACAAATATTACGCTGGGAGTGTTCCGGGGGGAAAAACTGTACGGGACTTTCCGGCTGACCACAAAGATCAAGAGGACTTCGGATGAGTACGGGATCACGCTGAAGGAGATGGTGGAGCGGCAGGGGCTGCCCAGCGATGAGATCGATTCGGTGATCATTGCGTCGGTGGTTCCGGATATCATGCATTCTCTGGGGAGCGCCATCATTAAATATTTTCATGTAACTCCGCTGGTGGTGTCGGCGGGGATCAAGACAGGCATCCGCATCGTCACAGAAAATCCCAGACAGGTGGGAGCGGATCGGATCGTAGACGCGGTAGCGGCCTACACGCTTCACGGCGGTCCGGTGATCGTAATTGACTACGGGACAGCCACCACCTATGATCTGGTAGGACCGGACGGTACGTTTGAATCGGCAGTGATCGCACCGGGGATCCGTACCTCTGCGCAGGCGATGTGGGGGCAGGCGGCGCTTCTTCCTGCCATAGAGATCAAAAAGCCGGAGTCCATCCTGGCAAAGGAGACGATCTCCAGTATGCAGGCCGGACTGGTCTACGGTCAGATCGGACAGACAGAATACATTGTCAGCCGGATCAAGAAAGAATCGGGCTACCAGCAGGCAAAGGTTGTTGCCAGCGGCGGACTGGGACGAATCATTGCGGCGGAGACAGACTGTATTGACATCTATGACGCAGAGCTGACACTGAAGGGTCTCAGGATCCTGTATGAAAAAAACAAGGGACTCAGAAAAAACCGTTAAAGGGCAGGGGCAAGGAAAAAACCGGAAAGAGCGGGGATATGTATGGCTCCGGGGGAAACGGACAAAGATCAGGACAAAACAAGAAAAAAGAGATGAAGAAGGATAAAACGATGCTGCAGATTGGAACGGTTACATTAAAACATCCCTATATATTGGCGCCGATGGCGGGAGTGACGGATCTGCCCTTCCGCCTTTTGTGTGCGGAGCAGGGAGCGGGTCTTTTGTGTATGGAAATGATCAGCGCCAAAGCGCTGAAATACAAAAATGCCAATACCAGGCTGCTGCTTTCCATTCATGAAAAGGAACGGCCGGTATCCTTGCAGCTGTTTGGCTCGGAACCGGATACCATCAGTATGGTGGCAAAGGAGATCGAGGAGCTGCCCTTTCAGATCCTGGACATCAATATGGGATGCCCGGTGCCAAAGATCGTAAAAAACGGAGAGGGATCCGCTCTGATGAAGCAGCCTAAACTGGTGTATCAGATCGTGTCTCAGACAGTTCGGGCGTTGAAAAAGCCGGTAACGGTAAAAATCCGAAAAGGATTTGATGAGGACTGCATCAATGCACCGGAGATTGCCAGGGTAATAGAAGAGGCAGGAGGAGCGGCGGTCGCCGTCCACGGAAGGACCAGAGAACAGTATTATTCCGGAAAGGCGGACTGGGATATTATCCGAAAGGTGAAGGAGGCGGTATCCATACCGGTCATTGGGAACGGAGACGTAACGTCCGCAGAAAAAGCGGTGCAGATGCAAAAAGAAACGGGCTGCGATGGAGTGATGATCGGGCGTGCGGCCCAGGGGAATCCCTGGATCTTTCGGGAATTAAAAGCATACAGCGAGACGGGGAGAATCCCGGACAGACCTACAAAATGTCAGATCCGGGATATGATGCTGCGGCATATGGAGCTTTTAATGGAACAGAAGGGAGAGTATTTGGCAGTGCGGGAAATGCGAAAGCATGTGGCGTGGTATACCAAAGGACTGGAGGGCTCCTCCAAGCTTCGGGATGAGATCAACCATACGGAAAGCAGGGAAGCACTGGAAGAACTGCTGTATAAAAGACTGTAGGGAAAAGCCTGTGATGCCAAGAGAAAGGGAAAGAAAAGAGGGGAGGATCCGGGAAAAAGCAGAGAGAAAAAAGATGGAGAAAGAGCCTTGACAGAAGAAAATAATTTGTGTTATCCTTAAAAATGCACTATTGTGGAAAGTTATGCCATAATTTTGCGTGATTTATAAAAACTCAAGATATTTTAAGGGTTTTTGCTTTACGTTAAAGCCACCTGTCGGCCACGAAAAAATAGATGAGGAGTGAAACGTTCATATGGAGAAAAACAGAATTTATCCCATTAAAAGCGGAAAAAGTTCACGCATGAGTTATTCCAGACAAAAGGAAGTGCTTCAGATGCCCAATCTGATAGAAGTCCAGAAGGATTCTTATCAGTGGTTTCTGGATGAAGGACTGAAAGAAGTCTTTGAAGACATTTCCCCGATTGCTGATTACAGCGGTCATTTGAGTCTGGAATTTGTTGATTTTACCTTGTGTGAGAACGATGTGAAGTACACCATCGAGGAATGCAAGGAAAGAGATGCGACTTATGCGGCGCCTCTTAAGGTCAGAGTCAGGCTTCACAACAGAGAAGCGGAAGAGATCAACGAGCATGAGATCTTTATGGGAGACCTGCCGCTTATGACAGACACGGGAACCTTCGTGATCAACGGAGCAGAGCGTGTTATCGTAAGCCAGCTGGTGCGTTCTCCAGGGATCTATTATGCGGTTGCACATGATAAGGTCGGGAAGAAGCTGTATTCCTCAACAGTGATTCCCAGCAGAGGAGCGTGGCTGGAGTACGAGACGGATTCCAATGACGTTTTCTATGTGCGTGTAGACAGAACGAGAAAAGTACCCATCACCGTATTGATTCGTGCATTAAACGTAGGGACAAACCCGGAAATCATAGAACTGTTCGGCGAGGAGCCGAAGATTTTGGCGAGCTTTGAAAAGGATGCGGCTACCAATTACCAGGAAGGGCTTCTGGAGCTTTATAAGAAGATCCGGCCGGGAGAGCCTCTGGCGGTGGACAGTGCAGAAAGCCTGATCAACAGTATGTTTTTTGACCCTCGCCGCTATGATCTGGCAAAGGTGGGAAGATATAAGTTCAATAAGAAGCTGGCGTTGAAGAACCGTATTACGGGCCGGGTCCTGGCAGAGGATGTGGCAAGCCGTGTGACAGGCAAAGTGATCGCACAGGCAGGAGATAAGGTGACGCTGGAACTGGCAGATCAGATTCAGAACGAGGCAGTTCCCTATGTGTGGATCAAAAATGAAGAAGAGGAGAGAAACATTAAGGTTCTTTCCAATATGATGGTGGATCTGTCTGCCATTGTGGATGTGGATCCGGCGGAGCTGGGCGTGACAGAGCTGGTATACTATCCGGTGCTGGAGGGCATTCTGCAGGAAACGGCAGGAGACATAGAAGAGCTGAAGGCGGCTATCAGAAGAGACATTCACGACCTGATACCAAAGCATATCACAAGGGAAGATATCTTTGCTTCCATTAACTATAACATGCATCTGGAGTACGATCTTGGTACCGACGATGATATCGACCATCTGGGCAACAGAAGGATCCGTTCAGTAGGAGAGCTTTTGCAGAACCAGTACAGGATCGGTCTGTCCAGACTGGAGAGGGTAGTCAGAGAAAGAATGACGACGCAGGATCTGGAGGGGATCTCTCCCCAGTCTCTGATCAATATCAAGCCGGTGACGGCAGCGGTGAAGGAATTTTTCGGATCTTCCCAGCTGTCCCAGTTTATGGATCAGAACAACCCGCTGGGCGAGCTGACCCACAAGAGGCGTCTGTCCGCCTTGGGACCGGGAGGACTTTCCAGGGACCGGGCAGGATTCGAGGTGCGTGACGTACACTATTCCCATTATGGAAGAATGTGTCCGATCGAGACGCCGGAAGGTCCCAATATCGGTTTGATCAACTCCCTGGCAACTTACGCAAGGATCAATCAATATGGCTTTATTGAGGCGCCTTATCGTAAGATCAACCGGGAGGATCCGGAAAATCCGGTGGTAACGGAAGAAGTTGTCTACATGACAGCAGACGAAGAAGACAAGTACCATGTGGCACAGGCCAATGAGCCGCTGGATGCGGAGGGACACTTCCTTCATAAGAACGTTTCCGGACGTTATCGTGACGAAACGCAGGAGTATGAGAAAAAGCGGTTTGAATACATGGACGTATCACCCAAGATGGTATTTTCCGTGGCGACAGCGCTGATTCCTTTCCTGGAAAACGACGATGCCAACCGTGCGCTGATGGGATCCAACATGCAGCGTCAGAGTGTGCCGCTTCTGGTGACGGAAGCACCGGTAGTGGGAACGGGAATGGAAGAAAAAGCGGCCGTTGACTCAGGGGTATGTGTGATCGCAGAGAAGGCGGGCGTGGTGGAAAGATCCACTTCTTCAGAGATTACCATTCGTGAAGAAGACGGCAATTTGAGAAAATACAAGCTGACCAAGTTCCTGCGAAGCAACCAGAGCAACTGCTACAACCAGAGACCGATCGTGCTGAAAGGGGATCAGGTAGAGGCAGGAGAAGTGATCGCAGACGGACCGTCTACTTCCAACGGAGAGATGGCGCTGGGAAAAAATCCGCTGATCGGATTTATGACCTGGGAAGGTTACAACTACGAAGATGCAGTCCTGCTCAGTGAGAGACTGGTGCAGGAGGATGTATATACTTCTGTGCATATCGAAGAGTATGAAGCAGAAGCCAGGGATACCAAGCTGGGATCCGAGGAGATCACCAGAGATATTCCGGGAGTGGGAGACGACGCCCTCAAGAACCTGGACGAGAGAGGAATCATCCGCATCGGTGCCGAAGTGCGTGCGGGAGACATTCTGGTAGGAAAGGTAACGCCGAAGGGAGAAACGGAGCTGACGGCAGAGGAAAGACTGCTGCGGGCCATCTTTGGAGAAAAAGCAAGAGAAGTCCGGGACACTTCTTTGAAAGTGCCACATGGAGAATACGGAATCGTGGTGGACGCCAAGATCTTTACCCGGGAAAACGGAGATGAGCTGTCTCCGGGAGTCAATCAGGCGGTGCGCATTTACATCGCCCAGAAGAGAAAGCTTTCTGTGGGAGACAAGATGGCGGGACGTCACGGAAACAAGGGTGTAGTTTCCCGGGTGCTGCCGGTGGAAGACATGCCGTTTTTGCCAAACGGGCGCCCGCTGGATATCGTGCTGAACCCGCTGGGAGTGCCGTCTCGTATGAACATCGGACAGGTGCTGGAGATCCATCTGTCACTGGCTGCCAAGGCGCTAGGATTCAATATCGCAACGCCGGTATTTGACGGAGCCAACGAAAATGATATTATGGACACGCTGGATCTGGCAAACGATTATGTCAACCTGACCTGGGAGGAGTTTGAAGCAAAGCATAAAGACGAACTGCTGCCGGAGGTACTGCAGTATCTGTCGGACAATAGAGAACACAGAAAGCTCTGGAAGGGCGTACCCATTTCCAGAGACGGAAAGGTTCGCTTAAGAGACGGACGTACCGGGGAATACTTTGACAGTCCGGTTACCATTGGACACATGCACTACCTGAAGCTCCACCACCTGGTAGACGACAAGATCCATGCCCGTTCTACCGGCCCGTACTCTCTGGTTACACAGCAGCCGCTGGGAGGAAAAGCCCAGTTTGGCGGACAGCGTTTCGGAGAGATGGAAGTATGGGCGCTGGAGGCTTATGGCGCTTCTTACACCTTGCAGGAGATCCTGACCGTGAAGTCTGACGACGTGATCGGACGTGTAAAGACATACGAAGCGATCATCAAGGGAGAAAACATTCCGGAGCCGGGTATCCCCGAATCCTTCAAGGTACTGCTAAAGGAACTGCAGTCGCTGGGACTGGATGTCAGAGTTCTGCGCGAGGACAACACGGAGGTGGAGATCGTGGAGACGGTAGAGATCGAAGAGTCAGACCTGCGTTCCGTGATCGAAGGAGACTGGAAGCAGACCCGAGAGGAAAACTTCGGAGCACAGGGATTTACCGAGCAGGAATTCCAGAATGAAGAGTTGGTAGACATCGAATCAGAAGAACTGTTCCAGGAGGATGCAGACTTTGACGACGTGTCAGATATAGAGTAGGAAGGGGTGCCAGTATGCCAGAAACTAACAGAGAACAATCCTATCAGCCGATGACGTTTGATGCGATCAAAATCGGATTGGCATCGCCGGATAAGATTTTGGAATGGTCCAGAGGTGAAGTGACAAAGCCTGAGACCATCAACTACAGAACGCTGAAGCCGGAGCGGGACGGACTGTTCTGCGAGCGGATCTTCGGACCCAGCAAGGACTGGGAATGCCACTGCGGCCGCTACAAAAAAATCCGCTATAAAGGCGTGGTTTGTGACCGCTGTGGAGTAGAGGTGACGAAAGCAAGTGTAAGACGTGAAAGAATGGGACACATTGCCCTGGCAGCCCCGGTGTCACATATCTGGTATTTTAAGGGAATCCCCAGCCGTATGGGACTGATCCTGGATCTGTCTCCCAGAACACTGGAAAAGGTTCTGTATTTTGCTTCCCATATCGTACTGGAAAAAGGAGAGACAGACCTTCAGTACAAGCAGGTACTTTCTGAGCAGGAGTATCAGGAGGCCAGAGAAAAATGGGGAAGCGGTTTCCGTGCAGGGATGGGAGCCGAGGCGGTACAGGAGCTTTTGGCGGCCATTGACCTGGATAAGGAATATCACGAACTTCAGGAAGGCTTAAAGGGCGCTACCGGGCAAAAGCGCGCAAGGATCGTAAAGCGCCTGGAAGTAGTGGAAGCGTTCCGAGAGTCCGGAAACAAGCCGGAGTGGATGATCATGACGGCAGTACCGGTGATTCCGCCGGATCTGAGACCGATGGTACAGTTGGACGGAGGTCGGTTTGCCACGTCCGATCTGAACGACCTGTACAGAAGGATCATCAACCGCAACAACCGGTTGAGAAGACTTCTGGAGCTGGGAGCGCCGGATATTATTGTCCGCAATGAAAAGAGAATGCTGCAGGAAGCGGTAGACGCTCTGATTGACAACGGAAGAAGAGGCCGTCCGGTGACGGGGCCGGGAAACCGTGCGCTGAAATCCCTGTCAGATATGCTGAAAGGAAAATCAGGAAGATTCCGTCAGAACCTTCTTGGAAAACGTGTGGACTACTCCGGACGTTCCGTTATCGTAGTAGGCCCCGAGCTGAAGATCTACCAGTGCGGTCTGCCCAAGGAAATGGCGATCGAACTGTTTAAACCATTTGTAATGAAAGAACTGGTACAAAACGGTACCGCGCACAATATCAAAAATGCAAAGAAGATGGTAGAGAGGCTGCAGCCGGAAGTCTGGGATGTGCTGGAAGATGTGATCAAGGAGCATCCGGTTATGCTGAACCGTGCCCCTACCCTGCACCGTCTGGGAATCCAGGCGTTTGAACCCATCCTGGTAGAAGGAAAGGCCATCAAGCTGCATCCGCTGGTATGTACCGCTTATAATGCGGACTTTGACGGAGACCAGATGGCAGTCCATCTGCCGCTGTCGGTGGAGGCGCAGGCAGAGTGCCGCTTCCTTTTGTTGTCTCCCAACAACCTGCTGAAACCTTCCGACGGAGGTCCGGTGGCAGTACCGTCTCAGGACATGGTTCTGGGCATCTATTACCTGACGCAGGAAAGACCGGGCGTAAAGGGAGAGGGAAAAAACTTTAAAAATGTGAACGAGGCGATCTTGGCTTACGAAAATGAAGCCATTACCCTTCATTCGATCATTAAGGTACGGGTATCCAAAAAGATGCCGGACGGCACCGTGAAATCCGGTGTGATCGAGTCTACGCTGGGAAGATTCCTGTTTAACGAGATCATTCCGCAGGATCTGGGCTTTGTAGATCGTGAGGTGGAAGGCAATGAGCTGCTGCTGGAGGTGGATTTCCACGTAGGAAAGAAGCAGCTGAAGCAGATTCTGGAGAAGGTTATCAATACCCACGGATCCACAGCGACGGCAGAGGTGCTGGACGCAGTGAAATCCATCGGATACAAATATTCTACCAGGGCGGCCATGACCGTTTCCATTTCAGATATGACGGTACCGCCACAGAAGCCGGAGATGATCGGAAAGGCAGAAGAGATGGTGGATCAGATCACCAAAAACTTCCGCCGTGGTCTGATCACAGAGGAAGAGCGTTACAAAGAAGTGGTAGAAACCTGGAAAGCCACTGACGACGCCCTGACAGAGGCGCTTCTGACAGGACTGGATAAATACAACAACATCTTTATGATGGCGGACTCCGGAGCCCGTGGTTCCGACAAGCAGATCAAACAGCTGGCGGGTATGCGTGGATTGATGGCAGATACGACGGGACGGACCATCGAGCTTCCTATCAAGTCCAACTTCCGTGAAGGACTGGACGTACTGGAATACTTCATGTCTGCCCACGGAGCAAGAAAAGGTCTGTCGGATACGGCGCTTCGTACAGCGGACTCGGGATATCTGACCAGACGTCTGGTAGACGTATCCCAGGAATTGATCATTCACGAGATCGATTGCCGGGAAGAAGGAAAAGAGATTCCGGGTATGTATGTAAAGGCTTTCATGGATGGAAACGAAGAGATCGAAAGCCTGCAGGAGAGAATCACCGGACGTTATCTGTGCGAAGATATCAAAGATGCAGAAGGAAACGTTCTGGTAAAGGCAAACCATATGGTGACGCCGAAACGCGCAGAGCTGATCATGAAGAAGGGTGTAGACGAAAAGGGCGAGACCTTGAAGAAGATCAAGATCCGTACCATCCTGACCTGTCGTTCCCACAGCGGCGTGTGTGCAAAATGCTACGGAGCCAATATGGCGACGGGAGAGCCGGTGCAGGTGGGAGAAGCTGTTGGTATTATTGCGGCACAGTCCATCGGAGAGCCAGGAACCCAGTTGACCATGAGAACCTTCCATACAGGAGGTGTGGCAGGAGACGATATTACCCAGGGTCTTCCCCGTGTGGAGGAGCTGTTTGAGGCGAGAAAGCCCAAGGGACTTGCTATTATTACGGAGTTTGCAGGAACGGCGACCATCAACGACACCAAGAAAAAACGGGAGATCATCGTAACCAACAACGAGACGGGCGAATCCAAGGCTTACCTGATTCCCTACGGTTCCAGGATCAAGATCCAGGACGGAGCGGAGTTGGAGGCAGGAGACGAGCTGACGGAAGGAAGCGTAAATCCGCATGATATCCTCAAGATCAAAGGACTTCGTGCCGTACAGGATTATATGATCCAGGAAGTACAGCGCGTATACCGCCTGCAGGGTGTAGAGATCAACGACAAGCATATTGAAGTGATCGTGCGCCAGATGCTGAAGAAGGTTCGAGTGGAAGAGGCGGGAGATACCGAATTCCTGCCGGGTATCAACGTAGATCGGCTGGAGTTCGAGGATGTCAATGCCGAAATGGAAAAAGACGGAAAAGAGCCGGCGACAGGCGAACAGATCATGCTTGGTATTACCAAGGCATCTCTGGCAACCAATTCCTTCCTGTCGGCAGCATCCTTCCAGGAAACCACCAAGGTGCTTACGGAAGCGGCCATCAAGGGAAAAGTAGACCCGTTGATCGGTCTGAAGGAGAATGTCATCATCGGAAAGCATATCCCGGCAGGAACGGGTATGCGGAAATACCGGGATGTAAAACTGACCTCCGAAGGAGCCCAGGAGAGAAGCGACTGGGACGACATTCTGGAAGAAGTAGATGCACAGACGGAAGAAATACTGATAGAAGAATAGAGCAGATAAGAAATCGTAAAAAAGCGGAGCAGAGTCGAACCGACTCTGCTCCGCTTTGCGTGTGGATATGAATTAAGAAACGTTTTCAAAACATTTCTTTCGGCAGATTTCTTCGGGTTCTGGTTGACAAACGGGAAAGATTCCACTACAATATCTTCGTAAATGATAATCAGTATCAAGTTATTGAGAATAAAAAGGCTGCCCAGCGACGGTAAAGCGGGAATACCTCCCGGACAGCAAAGGCGCAGGGATTCATGAAAAATGGATGGTACTTGAAAAGACAAAAAAGAAAGGAAGTGGATAAAGTGCCATTGACACTGTTAAAAGAAGGCGAGAGTGCTGTCATTCAGAGAGTGCAGGGGGCAGGGGAAACAAAGAAATTTCTGGAAAATCTGGGGTTTGTACCAGGAGAGGAAGTGACGGTCATATCCAGTAATGGAGGAGACATTATCGTACAGGTAAAAGGATCCCGGGTTGCCATCAGCAAGGGGATTGCCAATAAGATCATGGTGTAGGAGGAGAGTAAGATGAAAACGTTAAGAGACGTAAAATGTGGGGAAACCGTTTCGGTGGTAAAGCTCCACGGGGAAGGTGCGACAAAAAGAAGGATCATGGATATGGGAATCACGAAAAAGACTTCCATTTTTGTTCGTAAGGTGGCGCCTTTGGGAGATCCTGTTGAGGTAACAGTCCGTGGCTATGAACTGTCTTTGCGAAAAGCAGATGCAGAAATGATAGAAGTACAGTAATCGAGAAATTTAGGAGGAATGAAAATGGGAGTAACAATCGCTCTGGCAGGAAATCCGAACAGTGGAAAGACGACACTGTTTAACGCACTGACAGGATCCAATCAATTTGTAGGAAACTGGCCGGGTGTAACGGTGGAAAAAAAGGAAGGGAAATTAAAAGGGAATAAAGAGGTAACCATCACAGACCTTCCCGGGATCTATTCCCTGTCACCGTACACGCTGGAAGAGGTAGTGGCAAGAAATTATCTTCTGCAGGAAAGGCCGGACGCCATCTTAAACATCGTGGATGGAACCAATCTGGAAAGAAATCTGTATCTTAGCACCCAGCTTCTGGAGCTGGGAATCCCGGTCGTGATGGCTGTCAATATGATGGACATTGTAAGAAAATCGGGAGACGAGATCCGTATTGAAAAGCTGGCAGAGCATCTGGGATGTGAAGTGGTAACGATTTCTGCCCTAAAAGGGGAAGGGGTCATGGAAGCTGCAAACAGGGCAAAAAAACTGGCAGAAAGCAAACAGAAGCAGAAACATGTCCATGGGTTTGCGCCGGAAGTGGAAGCCGTACTGGAGACGATCGAGCGGCAGCTGTCAGGGGTGCCACAGGAACAGCAGAGATTTTTTGCAGTGAAGCTGTTTGAACGGGACTCCAAGATCACCGAGACAATGGAACAGGTGCCGGAAGTAGAGGATCTGATCGCAAAATTGGAAGCGGCGATGGATGATGATGCGGAAAGCATCATCACGAATGAGCGGTATGAATACATCACAGACGTGATTGAAAAAAGTCTGGTAAAAAAACAGGCGAAGGGAAAGCTGACGACATCCGATAAAATAGACAGGATCGTAACCAACCGTTTTCTGGCGCTTCCGATTTTTGCGGCAGTCATGTGGCTGGTTTACTATATCTCCGTGTCTACGGTAGGCGGATGGGCCACAGACTGGGCCAATGAAGGCGTGTTTGGGGACGGCTGGAAGTTGTTTGGGCTGGTAGATGTCCCGGGCATTCCTGTGCTGGTAGAGAATTTTCTGACGTCTGTCAATTGTGCTGCATGGCTGAAGAGTTTGGTTCTGGATGGAATCGTAGCCGGAGTCGGTGCGGTTCTGGGATTTGTACCACAGATTTTGGTGCTGTTTATCATGCTGGCGTTTTTGGAAGGCTGTGGATATATGGCAAGAGTTGCATTTATTATGGACAGGATCTTCCGCAAATTCGGGTTGTCCGGAAAGTCCTTTATTCCCATGCTGATCGGAACAGGATGCGGAGTTCCCGGAGTGATGGCGTCTCGGACCATTGAAAATGACAGAGACAGAAAGATGACCATCATCACCACAACCTTTATTCCATGTGGGGCGAAGCTGCCGATCATTGCGCTGATTGCAGGAGCCTTGTTCAACGGAGCGTCCTGGGTTGCCCCCAGCTCTTACTTTGTGGGGATCGCAGCCATCATCTGCTCCGGAATTATTCTGAAGAAAACAAAGATGTTTGCGGGAGATCCCGCACCGTTTGTGATGGAGCTTCCGGCCTATCATATGCCTACAGTAGGCAATGTGCTCCGCAGTATGTGGGAAAGAGGCTGGTCCTTCATTAAAAAAGCCGGAACCATCATCCTTTTGTCCACCATTTTTATCTGGTTTACATCCAGCTTTGGAATGGTAGGTGGAAAGATCAAGATGGTAGAAAGTCTGGATCAGGGCTTTTTGGCAAACATTGGAAAAGGGATCGCATGGATCTTTACTCCTCTTGGCTGGGGCAACTGGAAAGCGGCCGTGGCAGCCATCACCGGACTGGTAGCGAAAGAAAACGTGGTAGGTACCTTCGGAATCCTTTATGGATATGAGGAAGTGGCGGAAAACGGATCGGAAGTATGGGGAAATCTGGCGGCAAGCTTCACAACGATAGCGGCGTATTCCTTCCTGGTGTTCAACCTGCTGTGTGCCCCCTGCTTTGCGGCAATGGGAGCAATCAAAAGAGAGATGAACAATAAAAAGTGGTTTTGGTTTGCCATCGGCTATCAAACGATCCTGGCATATGCAGTATCCCTGTGTGTGTACCAGTTTGGAACAGTGCTGACAGGCGGAAGCTTTGGAGTGGGAACGATCGTGGCGATCCTGCTGACCGTTATCTTTTTGTACCTGCTGTTCCGTCCGCAGCCGAAGGAAAGAAGTACAAGTAAAAATCTGTCCAGTGTAAGCGTGGATGGAGCAAGAGTGTAGAAAGAAGGGATGAACATGGCATTAGCGGCAAGCAGTGTGCTGTCTACCGGGATCATTGGCGGAATCCTGGTGATTGCAGTCATCGCCATTGTACGAAGTATCTGGAAAAAGAAAAAATCGGGTGGATGTTGTGGAGATTGCGGCGGAGGCTGCTGCTCCTGCCCTTCCCATACGCAGGAAGAAGAACAGGAATAACGGCTTCTTCGGCGTTTTACCCGGAAATAGAGGAAGCAAAGGCTCCGGCTTGTGTCACAAGCCGGAGCTTTTTGTGTTAGGAAAACCATGTGGTAGTCGCGTGGTTCTATAGGAGTTTTGGCGATGTATGCAGATATTCATACTGTGTTATAGGACAAAATGTGTTGGTCTAGCTCGCCTCAACCCCTTTGTTTAAATGGGGAGAGGGCGTGAGAGGCCAGGACTGTCAGTGCCGGGATTTTTCTGTGAACAGAAAGAGGGTGAGAAAAGAGGAAAGTTGGCAAAAAAGATGACGGCAGAGGATAAAAATGGTATGATAGCAGCAAATGTCAATTCATTCACAAAGAAGAAGCCGGCAGAAGAATGCGAAAAAAGCGGAGATAACTGCTCAACAAAGAGCCGCCGGGAAAAAGCGCATCAGACAGGCATGGAAAAAGGAGGAAGAACTATGACACGGGAAGAGGCACATACTATTTTGATGAAGTATATGGAAGGAGAAAACTATATCCTCCATTCCTACGCAGTAGAGGCGATCATGAGAGGGCTGGCAAAGCGGTTGGCTCCGGATTCTGTGGAAAAATGGGGGATTGCCGGACTTCTCCACGATCTGGATGAGGAGCAGTGCGACTGGCGAAATGACATGAAGGTACACGGCCCCACTTCGGTGGAGATCCTGAAGAAAGAAGGAGTGGAGGATCAGGAATTGTTTGGCGCCATCTGTGCGCATAACCCCAAATGCGGCGTGAAAGCAAAGACGCCGATCCAGTATGCGCTTTTGGCGGCAGATCCCATGAGTGGATTTGTGAAGGCGGTGGCACAGATCTATCCGGACAAAAAGATTGCAAGTGTGAAGCCAAAATCCGTGTTAAAACGATTTAATGAGATGCGATTTGCAGCCGGGGCGAACAGGGACTATATGGAGGCGATTGAATTTACCGGACTGCGTCTGGAGGATCTGGTGGATGTGGCGCTGGAGGAGATGGGTGCCATTTCGGATACGCTGGGACTGTAAGCAACAAAGATACGTGGCGAATGTACATGACGAAATATAGGTGACAAATGTATGTGACAAAACAGGAAACTCTTGACAAGACGGAAAAATCGTAATACACTGAACAAGCGTGCAAAATTATGCATAGCATTTTTTGTATGCCAATATTCAGTAAATGAATATGCAACTTATTATAATCATAGGAGGTGAAAAGAATGCCAACATTTAATCAGTTAGTGAAAAAGGGACGTCAGACATCTGTAAAGAAGTCTACCGCACCGGCACTTCAAAAAGGTTACAACTCTTTGAGAAAGAGAAGTACAGATCTTTCTGCTCCTCACAAAAGAGGCGTGTGTACAGCTGTAAAGACTGCTACACCAAAGAAGCCGAACTCCGCTCTTAGAAAGATCGCCAGAGTTCGTCTGTCCAACGGAATCGAGGTAACAAGCTACATTCCGGGAGAAGGACACAACCTTCAGGAGCATAGTGTGGTTCTGATCCGTGGAGGAAGAGTAAAAGACCTTCCGGGTACCAGATACCATATCGTCAGAGGTACACTTGATACAGCGGGTGTTGCAAAGAGAAGGCAGGCACGTTCAAAATACGGTGCTAAGAGACCGAAAGACGCCAAAAAGTAAAGTGTAACCAGATCGTTATCACAAACGTAAACTATGATTAAGTAAGTTGCAAGGTATAGATCGTATGCCTGGCACTGCACGATCAGTGGAAGCTATGTGAGTGAGTACCGATGAATTAATCTGCGTGACCTGCAGGTTGCGCCACTATGTTTAAGGAGGGAAGGACCGTGCCACGTAAAGGACATACTCAAAAAAGAGATGTATTAGCAGATCCGTTGTACAACAACAAGGTGGTTACCAAGCTCATCAACAACATTATGCTGGATGGGAAAAAGGGTGTAGCACAGAAGATTGTATACGGAGCATTTAACAGAGTTGAAGCAAAAGCTGAAAAGCCGGCTGTAGAAGTATTTGAAGAGGCAATGAACAACATCATGCCCGTACTGGAAGTAAAAGCAAGGCGTATCGGTGGAGCGACTTATCAGGTGCCGATCGAGGTAAGAGCCGACAGAAGACAGGCGTTAGCGCTTCGTTGGCTGACATTGTTCTCACGTAAAAGAGGCGAGAAAACAATGGAAGAAAGACTGGCAAATGAGATTCTGGATGCAGCCAACAACACAGGCGCATCTGTGAAGAAGAAAGAAGATATGCACAAGATGGCTGAGGCAAACAAGGCGTTTGCTCACTATCGTTTCTAAGGATTTAGGAGGAAGTAATGGCTGGAAGACAATATCCATTAGATAAGACCAGAAATATTGGTATTATGGCCCATATCGATGCGGGAAAGACGACGCTGACAGAGCGTATCCTGTATTATACCGGTGTGAACCATAAGATCGGTAATACCCATGAAGGAAATGCTACCATGGACTGGATGGAGCAGGAGCAGGAAAGAGGTATTACCATTACGTCTGCCGCTACGACCTGCCACTGGACACTTCAGGAAAACGCAAAGCAGAAAGCCGGTGCTGCGGAACATCGTATCAATATCATCGATACTCCGGGACACGTTGACTTTACGGTAGAAGTAGAGCGTTCCCTTCGTGTATTAGACGGGGCTGTGGGTGTATTTTGTGCAAAAGGCGGAGTAGAGCCGCAGTCAGAAAACGTATGGCGTCAGGCAGACACCTATAATGTACCGAGAATGGCATTCATCAACAAGATGGACATTTTGGGTGCTGATTTTTACAATGCCGTGGAGCAGATCAAGACAAGACTGGGAAAGAACGCCATTTGTCTGCAGCTGCCTATCGGAAAAGAGGACGATTTCCAGGGCGTCGTAGATTTGATGGAGATGCAGGCGTATATCTATCGTGACGACAAAGGAGACGACATCTTTGTGGGAGAGATCCCGGCGGACATCAAAGAGGATGCAGAGCTGTACCGGGCTGAACTGGTAGAGAAGATCTGTGACCTGGACGATGATCTGATGATGGAATATCTGGAAGGAAATGAACCGTCTGTGGAAGACCTGAAGAGAGTTTTGAGAAAGGCCACCTGTGAGTGTCAGGCGATCCCGGTTTGCTGCGGATCTGCTTACAGAAATAAGGGTGTGCAGAAGCTTTTGGATGCGATCCTGGAGTATATGCCGGCACCGACCGACATCCCGGCGATCGAGGGTGTAGACGGAGACGGAAACGACACTGTCAGACATTCTTCTGACGAAGAGCCGTTTGCAGCGCTTGCATTTAAGATCATGACAGACCCGTTCGTAGGAAAGCTTGCTTATTTCAGAGTGTATTCCGGTACGATCAACTCCGGTTCCTACGTACTGAATGCAACGAAGGGCAAGAAAGAGCGTGTGGGACGTATCCTTCAGATGCACGCAAATAAGAGAGAAGAGCTGGACAAGGTTTATGCCGGAGATATTGCGGCTGCGATCGGATTCAAGGTAACAACGACAGGAGATACCATCTGTGATGAGCAGAATCCGGTAATCCTGGAGTCCATGGAGTTTCCGGAGCCGGTTATCGAGCTGGCGATCGAGCCCAAGACAAAAGCATCTCAGGGCAAACTGGGAGAATCTCTTGCAAAACTGGCAGAAGAGGATCCGACCTTTAGAGCACACACCGATCAGGAGACAGGACAGACGATCATCGCCGGAATGGGTGAGCTTCATCTGGAGATCATCGTAGACAGACTTCTCCGTGAGTTTAAGGTGGAGGCAAACGTGGGCGCGCCTCAGGTTGCGTACAAGGAAGCATTTACCAAGGCGGTGGATGTGGACAGCAAGTATGCAAAGCAGTCCGGTGGACGTGGACAGTACGGACACTGTAAGGTGAAGTTTGAGCCTACCGATGTCAATGGCGAGCAGGTGTTCTTCTTTGAATCTACCGTTGTAGGTGGAGCGATCCCGAAGGAGTATATCCCGAAGATCGGAGAGGGTATCGAGGAAGCTATGAAGTCCGGTGTGCTGGGAGGATTCCCGGTAGTTGGACTGAAGGCAAATGTTTACGATGGTTCCTACCATGAGGTAGACTCCAGTGAAATGGCATTCCACATTGCAGGTTCTCTGGCATTTAAGGATGCTATGAAAAAAGCTGCACCGGTGCTTCTTGAGCCGATCATGAAGGTGGAAGTGACCATGCCGGAAGAGTACATGGGAGACGTAATCGGAGACATCAACTCACGTCGTGGCCGTATCGAAGGAATGGACGACCTGGGCGGCGGAAAGATCGTAAGAGGTTATGTGCCCTTGTCTGAGATGTTCGGATACTCCACAGACCTTCGTTCCAGGACACAGGGACGTGGAAACTACTCTATGTTCTTTGAGAAATACGAGCCGGTTCCGAAGTCTGTACAGGAGAAGGTACTGGCAGGGAAGAATCAATAATAAATAGCCGAAAAGGCTTGAAAAAAGGCGGGCTTTGAAATATAATCAAAGTCAGGCTAGATATGTAGAATAAAAATGCCTTTGCGGCACCATGAATAAGGAGGACATTCAAAATGGCTAAAGCTAAATTTGAAAGAACAAAACCACACTGTAATATTGGTACCATCGGACACGTTGACCATGGTAAGACAACTCTGACAGCAGCTATCACAAAGACTCTGTCCGAGAGAGTAGCAGGAAATGCAGCAGTTGATTTTGAGAACATCGACAAGGCTCCGGAAGAGAGAGAGCGTGGTATCACGATTTCTACCGCTCACGTAGAGTACGAGACAGAAAACCGTCACTATGCTCACGTAGACTGCCCGGGACATGCTGACTACGTTAAGAACATGATCACAGGAGCGGCTCAGATGGACGGAGCTATCCTGGTAGTTGCTGCTACCGACGGAGTTATGGCTCAGACCAGAGAGCACATCCTGCTTTCCCGTCAGGTGGGTGTACCGTACATCGTAGTATTCATGAACAAGTGCGATATGGTAGACGACGAAGAGCTTCTTGAGCTGGTAGAGATGGAAATCCGTGAGCTTCTGGATGAGTATGAGTTCCCGGGAGATGATACTCCGGTTATTCAGGGATCTGCTCTGAAAGCACTGGAAGATCCTTCCGGAGCTTGGGGAGACAAGATCATGGAGCTGATGGCTGCAGTTGACAGCTACATTCCGGATCCGATGCGTGCTACAGATCAGCCGTTCCTGATGCCGATCGAGGACGTATTCTCCATCACAGGACGTGGAACAGTTGCTACCGGTAGAGTAGAGCGTGGAGTTCTTCATGTATCTGACGAAGTAGAAATCGTTGGTATCAAAGAAGAGAGCAAGAAGACAGTTGTAACTGGTGTTGAAATGTTCCGTAAGCTTCTGGATGAGGCTCAGGCAGGAGACAACATCGGAGCACTGCTTCGTGGAGTTCAGAGAGACGAGATCGAAAGAGGACAGGTTCTGGTAAAACCAGGTTCTATCACCTGCCATCGTAAGTTTACTGCTCAGGTTTATGTACTGACAAAGGATGAAGGTGGACGTCATACTCCGTTCTTCAACAACTACAGACCGCAGTTCTACTTCAGAACAACTGACGTTACAGGTGTTTGCAACCTGCCGGACGGTGTAGAAATGTGCATGCCTGGAGATAACGTAGAGATGACTATCGAGTTGATTCACCCGGTAGCAATGGAGCAGGGTCTTCGTTTCGCTATTCGTGAAGGTGGACGTACTGTAGGATCTGGTAGAGTAGCTACCATCATCGAGTAATATACGCGAAAACAATAAATAAAGTGCCAATTCAGGCGCCAAAAAAGAGACTGCAAGCTTGCTTGCAAGTCTCTTTTTTGGTGTCTGGAAGCGAGCATTTTGCGAGTTATTTCAAGAGTGATAGACCAATACGTTTTATCCTATAAGCCTATTTCAAACTAATGCGACAGTACCTTTGCAATAGACGGATTTATTGGAAAATTGGCAACTCGGTAAACAAAAGGATAGTTTGAATACCAGTTTGGGATTACGGGATAAAATATGCGGATTTTAAGGGAGAAGTTTCTAAATTAGTTGATATTGGAAAATCTTTGAAGTAAAATTGAATTAGCAACTTATCGGAAGTGTTAAAACGGTACGCCCAGAGATGTGAGTGGTTGTTAGCACAAAAAAAGACTTCGAATCGAAGTCTTAATGCACACACTGTGCAGCTGGACGAACCAGCGAGTTGAGTAAACTTTTATTTGAACTCGCAGTGCTAATTCGTAGGGGAACTACAAATAAGCACCCTTATAATAATACAAATAAGGAGAATTGTCAAATGAATGCAGGAAAAAAAGTTTATTTAGGATTGGACATTGGAACAGATTCGGTTGGATATGCGGTTACGGATGACGAATATAATTTACTCCGTTTTCGTGGAAGTGACGCATGGGGAAGCATACTTTTTGACAGTGCATCATTAAGCGATGAAAGGAGAGGATTCAGATCTGCTCGTAGGAGGCTGGACCGCAGACAACAAAGAGTCCAACTGTTGCAGGAACTATTCGCAAAAGAGATTGCAAAAACAGATCCGCGATTTTTTGTTCGCTTATCCGAAAGCTTTCGTTGGAGAGATGAAACAGAAGACAGATATGTTTTCTTTAATGACGAGACATATACAGACGTACAGTATATGTCTGAATATCCAACCATACATCATTTGATTTGTGAATTGATGAACAACAGACAGCCACATGATGTACGTCTGGTTTATTTGGCGTGTGCATGGCTTATCGCTCACAGGGGACATTTTCTAAGTAACGTCAATGTAGAAAAATTGGATGAAATTACAGATGTAGAATCCGTATACAGCCGGTTTCTGCAATTTTTTGAGGAACGAGGATTTCATGCGCCATGGGATAAAACAGAGGCGAAGGAGTTAGGCGAAGCACTTAAGAAAAAAGAAGGTGTGACTGCCAAGTATGGAAATTTAAAATCCCTTCTTCTTAACGGGAAGAAGCCTGAAAAGATGATTTGTGATGAATTTCCTTATAGTCAAGATGGGCTGATCCAACTTTTGGCCGGAAAAAGCTGCAAGTTAAAGGATGTATTTGGAAAAGAAGAGTATACAGATTTGGGATCTATCACCTTAGGAATGGAAGAAGAAAAATTTGCGGAGCTGATGGCCAACATTGGGGAAGATTATGAGATTATTGCAGAGCTGCGAATGCTGTATGACTGGAGCATATTAGCTGATATTTTAGAAGGAGGATCCGGAATATCCACTATATCAGAGTCTAAGGTGACGGTGTATGAGCAGCACAAAGCAGACTTAAAGGCTTTGAAGTTTCTGATTCGGAAATATTTGCCGGAGCGGTATGATGAAATTTTTCGTGAAGCAAAAGCAGACAATTATGTGGCCTATTCCTACCATGCAGAGGGCAGTGCTGCAGAGGAGATAAAGAAAAAAGCAAATATAGAAGACTTTTCTAAATTCTTGCTCAAGGTTATAAGAGAGATAAAACCGGAGGAGGAAGATGAAGCTATTTATACGGATGTGGAAACCCGGCTTGAATTACGTTTATTTATGCCTAAGCAAAAAAACACAAATAACCGGGTAATTCCGCGACAGTTGTACGAATATGAATTGAAAAAAATCCTGGATCATGCATCGAACTATTTGCCGTTTTTGCAAGAGGAAGACAAAGATCATATAGTGGTAAAAGACAAAATTTTGTCCATTTTCAGATTTAAAATCCCCTATTATGTGGGACCTTTAAATAAAAATTCTGATCATGCTTGGATCGTGCGTAAGCAGGGAAAAATTACACCATGGAACTATTCGGAAATGATTGAGGATGACGAGAGCGAAGAAGCATTTATCAAGAGGATGACAAACAAGTGCAGTTATCTTCCGGGAGAGGATGTTCTTCCAAAAGACTCTTTGTGCTATCAGAAATTTATGGTGTTGAATGAAATTAACAATCTGAAAATTGATGGACGAAAGGTGTCGGTAGAGATCAAACAAGAAATCTACAAAAATCTTTTTGAAAAAAAGAAGAAAGTCCGTAGAAAAGACATTGAAGAGTATTTGATCAGCAATAACTACCTTGACAAAAATGCAAAAGAATCTATTAGCGGAATTGATGAACAAATACATACCAGTCTGTCATCGCATCTTGCATTTAGAAGATTGATGGAAAGTGGACTTTTATCGAAAGAAGATGTGGAGAGGATCATAGAGAGAGCATCCTATGCGGAGGATAAGAGTCGTGTGGCAAAGTGGATCCGGAAGGAATATTCTCACCTTTCGGAAGAAGATGTAAGCTATTTATGCAAAATCAAAGTGAAAGATTTTGGGCGATTGTCCAGAAGCCTACTGATGGATCTGGAAGGTGCTGAGAAAGAGGTGGGAGAAGTAACTACCATTCTTCGGACGATGTGGGAAACGAACGACAATCTAATGGAAATTTTGTCCGACCGCTATACCTTTGTGGAACAGATAGAAGCGTTCAGGCGGGAATATTATCAGGGCAAGAAGCAGACTTTAAAAGAAAGATTGGATGATATGTACGTGTCCAATGCTGTTCGCCGGCCGATATATAGAACTCTGGCGATCGTAAAAGATGTTGAAGCGGCATTCGGGAAACCGGATAAAATTTTTGTAGAAATGACACGAGGAGGAAGCGCGGATCAAAAAGGGAAGAGGACGAAAAGCAGACAAGAGCAGATTTTGGAATTCTATAAAAAGTGCAAGGAGGAAGACGTCAGAGACTTAAAGCATCAATTGGAATCTATGGGAGAATATGCGGACAACCGTTTGCAGTCGGACAGACTGTTCCTCTATTTCATGCAATTTGGAAGATGCGCATATAGTGGGGATGCGATCCTGCTAGAGGAGTTGATGTCTGGATCCAAAAAATACGATGTGGATCATATTTATCCGCAAGCCTACGTAAAAGACGACAGCATTATTCATAACAAAGTCTTGGTTAAGTCTCAGATAAACGGCGAAAAAAGTGATGTTTATCCGCTTCAATCAGATATCAGGAAGAGGATGCACGGACAGTGGAAATGGTGGAACCAGGTAGGGACGCTTAGTGATGAGAAGTATAAACGATTGATCAGATCTACACCATTTACAGAGAGTGAAAAATATGGATTTATTAATCGACAACTGACGGAGACATCTCAGTCTACGAAGGTGATTGCAACATTGCTGAAGGAACGATTTGCAGATGCAGAAATCGTTTATACCAAGGCAGGGCTGACATCGGATTTTCGCCACGAATTTGCGTTGCCAAAATCGAGAGTGTATAACGATCTTCATCATGCGGTGGATGCATACCTAAATATTGTGGTGGGAAATGTTTACCATACGCGTTTTTCAAAACGTTGGTTTACAGTGGATTCCTCTTATAGTATTAAAACGAAAACCATATTTACACATCCATTCCAATGTGGAAGCGAAATGGTCTGGGATGGTGCGGCCATGTTGGAAAAAGTAAAACGAATCAGCAAAAAGAATACAGCACATCTTGTAAAGTATGCGGCATTTAAAACCGGAGGACTTTTCGACCAAATGCCGGTAAAGCGGGCGGCCGGGTTGGTTCCGTTAAAGGCAGGACTTCCGACGGAGAGATATGGTGGATACAATAAGGCAGGCATGATGTTCTACATTCCGACCCAATATAAGGTGGGAAAGAAAACAGAAATCACTATAATATCAGTGGGATTACTACAGGGAAAGCGCTTTCTGGAAGACGAAAAGTTTGCCACAGAGTACGCATTTGTAAGATTGGAACAAATTTTGGGAAAACCGGTAAAAGAGGTGTCATTTCCTTTGGGAATGCGGCCATGGAAGGTGAACACCATGCTGTCATTTGATGGCTTTAGAGCTTGCATTACAGGAATCAGCAGTGGTGGAAGAGTTTTAATTGCCCAATCCCTGATGCCGTTTTCATCAGAATATATATGGGTGGAATACATAAAGAAGCTGGAGAAATTTGTGGAAAAGAACAAAGCCAATTCCAAATACATATACGATGTGGCATATGATAAGGTTTCGGAAACTCAAAACCGAGAACTTTATGAGATCTACCTTGATAAGCTTCAGAACAGTGTTTATAGGAAAAGATTCAACGCACCTACAAAAGTTCTTTTGGCAGGAAAAGAGAACTTCAGTGGCTTGTCCATTGTGGAGCAGTGTCAAGCGCTGCTACATATCCATTCGATTTTTGGCAGGCTGGCATCAGGTTGTGATCTGTCGCTTATAGGAGGGGCTTCCAGAAGTGCAGCTACTGTTGTGAGCTGGGCGATTTCTAACTGGAAAAAGAATTATTCGGATGTACGGATTATTGACCCGTCTCCATCTGGATTGTGGGAGAAAAGATCACAAAATTTATTGGAGTTAGTATGAGTTGGCGAGTGGTAGTGATTGAGAACCAGGCAAAATTGGACTACAAGATGGGATATCTTGTAGTCCGGGGAATTGAGACCAAGAGGATTCTGGTGGATGAAATGGCGGTGCTGTTGATTGAAAATCCGGCGGTTTCGGTGACAGGAATTTTGATGGAAGAACTGACGGCAAAGAAGGTCAAGGTGATTTTTTGCGATTCCAAAAGAAATCCCGTGGCAGAGCTGTCTCCACATCACGGGTGCCATGACAGTTCTGCCAAAATCCGGACGCAAATCACCTGGGAACAAGGCGCTAAGGATGCAGTTTGGCGGGATATTGTGAGTGAAAAAATACGAAAGCAGGCTGATTTTTTGCGGGAAATTGGGAGAGGAGCACAGGCGACGCTCCTTTCGGAATACGTTGGTCAAGTGGAACTTGCGGATGCATCAAATCGTGAAGGGCACGCAGCGAAAGTGTATTTTAATGCCCTGTTTGGGATGGACTTTACCCGAAGTGCAGATACTGCAATCAATGCAGCTCTTAACTATGGATATAGTATTATTTTGTCTGCATTTAACCGGGAAATCAGTGCAAACGGATATCTGACGCAGCTTGGGATTTTTCATAACAATATGTTTAATCACTACAATTTGGGGTCAGATCTTATGGAACCATTTCGTGTCCTGGTAGATCGGAAGGTATATGAGATGAATCCGACGGAGTTTGATAAAGATGAAAAACATGCTGTCTGGACATTGTTAGATCAGAGAATTCTTTTAGACGGATAGAGTCAATTTGTAATGAATGCGATCAAAATGTATACAAGAAGTGTCTTTGATGCTATGAATGACAAGGATTCTTCAGAGATTAAATTCTATAGTTTGCTATAAGTGGTAGAAGGTATGAGCGGGTTTCGATTTATGAGGATGATGGTGTTTTTTGATCTGCCGACACTTACCTTGGAGGATAAACGTAATTATCGGCATTTTCACAAATTGTTGATCAAGAACGGATTTGTAATGTTGCAAGAATCAGTTTACTGTAAAATGATGACGAGTCCCTCTGTTGAAAATTCTGTTAAAAATATGATCCGCAGTCACAAACCTCCGAAGGGTCTTGTACAAACCATTACCATTACGGAAAAGCAGTTTGTAAAGATGGATTATGTGGTGGGAGAATATACAAGTGATGTGATTGATTCGGAGGAAAGGTTTATTATATTATGAGAATTATTTTGCCTGAAATAGACCGTGTATTTGAGTGTGCAGGGGATAAGAGCTGTAGCATCGTGATTGAGAACCAGAAAGTCTTATATATGATTGTTTCTGATATTTTTCAGCAGATTCAAGGAAATGAGGGGGCGGCAGTTCTTTCAGAGGAAAACAAGGTGTTATCTTTTGCAAAATACGGAGAACTTCATTCGCAGTTTGTGCCCTTTGACATGAACTCCAAAAATCTTGTTGCTAAAATCATTGCAAAAATGCAGCGTTTGGCGATAGAAGAGACACACTATATCAAAACCAAAGAGATTCTCGGCGAATGGGAAAGCCATTTGATGGATCTGTCCATGGAAATGACCGGTAGCTTTGTGTTTACTAAAATGTCGCCGGAAACATTGATCAAATCGGCAGGAGTTTGTATTGATGATCTGCAAGAAAGCTTAGGGGAGAAGTTGTTGGACTATTTTGAATTAGTGCAGGAATATGATGCAAAAAAACTTTTCATTCTTGTGAACCTTAGAAGTTTTGTGTCGGATGAGGAAATGGAAAAATTTTTGGAGAGTGTACTTGCAAGGAAGATTCAGTTGCTGTTACTTGAATCTAGTGAACATAAGATGCTCAAGACGGAGCGGAGATATATTGTGGATGAAGATTTATGTGTTTTATGTTAAAATAATCGGGAGACCAGTCCCTTATGAAGGAGCATGAACGATTCGCAGATCGTTTTCTTGAACGTTTGAGGTTTGAGAGCAGTGTTAATTTGTAGGGGAATCAAACTTTTGTTTTTCCAATGCTCCCGTCCTTTTGGTTTGAGAGCAGTGTTAATTTGTAGGGGAATCAAACTTCGCTGGCTGTTTTCCCCACCTCGTCCGGTTTGAGAGCAGTGTTAATTTGTAGGGGAATCAAACATCATGGCCAAGGACAATGAGGACATAGACGTTTGAGAGCAGTGTTAATTTGTAGGGGAATCAAACTATAGCAACATCAAATCACCCCAGACAGTGGTTTGAGAGCAGTGTTAATTTGTAGGGGAATCAAACTGCACGAATAAAAAAAGAGATAGAGTTTTGTTTGAGAGCAGTGTTAATTTGTAGGGGAATCAAACCTTTCCCGACTTTCTGTTTTAACTTATCCGTTTGAGAGCAGTGTTAATTTGTAGGGGAATCAAACAATTCAACTTCAAAGCTGTTCTGACCTTTCGTTTGAGAGCAGTGTTAATTTGTAGGGGAATCAAACGAATCTTCTCAATAAAAATGGTAACATAACGTTTGAGAGCAGTGTTAATTTGTAGGGGAATCAAACTGGTACAAGGGCTTCACGGTGCTGACGTGGGTTTGAGAGCAGTGTTAATTTGTAGGGGAATCAAACGGTATAAGGGTTTCACGGTACTTACCTGGGTTTGAGAGCAGTGTTAATTTGTAGGGGAATCAAACCGGAGAAAGAATTCTGCATACTGCGCACAGGTTTGAGAGCAGTGTTAATTTGTAGGGGAATCAAACATTGATGATTTCCAAAAAAAGACGGATTCCGTTTGAGAGCAGTGTTAATTTGTAGGGGAATCAAACTCTGTACCACATCACACTCACCGCAACGCAGTTTGAGAGCAGTGTTAATTTGTAG
>NZ_JAXFXH010000024.1:0-24563 GCF_034091795.1 Suipraeoptans intestinalis
TGATTTGATCTAATTCATCTTGATGCTCCATAAATAATTCTACACCACTATTTCCCCAGTGTCCTAAACTCAACGGGATACTCTTCTTTATAATCAAATTCACTTAGGTTATGCAAGCTTGAAGAAAAAACACTCTGTGCAACACAAGATAAAACAGTGCTTTTCCTGCATCCGTTTGCACCAACTAAACAGCAAATACCTTTTTCAATAGGTGGACTCAATTTGCAATTATTGATATTCTTAATGTTTTTAATATGCACTTTTAAATCTATCAAATCTCCTTATTCACTATAGTTAATCATTAAGTTCCCAATGACCATTTTTCCCTTTACCAACATATTTAATATTAGGAATTTCTTTTATATATCTTGTAATGGTTTTTTCACTAACCCCTAATATCATAGCTATATCTTTACGGCTCACTTTGTTGTTCCCTTTAATCATATCTTTGATTATACTTTCAATTTCTTCGAGGGACATTCGAGAGACATCTTGAGGGACATTTCGAGAGACATTCCCTCCACCAACCTTTTGTGTCGCTATCTTCTTTAGAGGAATAATCGTTCTAAATATAGTTCCTTCTTCAAATAACGGATTTTGTCCGGAATAAAGCTGTGTGTACTTGTAGGTATTTCTCATTCCTGAACCAAGTTCATCCGCAAGACCTATTTCTCTAAAAACTTTAGATATAGCAGGATTTTTAGGAAATGGCTCAAACTTCTGCAAGTCTAATGCTCCCATCCCATGAGCCAAGTTGCTGTTTTCAACAGTGATTTTCTCATCATCAATAATCATCTTCGCAGGATACCCACTTGAATAATCTCTATGAGCCAATGTATTGGAAACTATCTCTCTAAGTATCCTATCTCTTGCATTGACATTTCCAATTCCGTCTAAAACAAATAAATCATTCAAGTGCTTCTGTCCAAATTTTATCAGCCTGTCATAGCTGTCAATCAGATTTGTTATGACAACATCTCTATCATCATATCTATCCTTATTTTCAACCCTGAATATCGCATCAGTTTTGTGTTGCGGAAGAACAGACATAATAGAATTATCTTTTCCAAATAATAGAATGGACGCTAATGTAATTCCTTCACGCTTTGTTTCAGGATCTGTCAGAATGAGATTTGCACTTCTAAGAATCTCCTCATTACTCATATTCTCCCAAACATGATTTTTATTTCGGGAAACAGCCATTTTCTTAGCTTTATCAATGACAGAAGCATCAAGAAAATCAATATCGAGATTCGGATATACTCTATTTACAAAATAGCTACCCTGTTTTCTTGCGTATAACTTATATACAAGTTCTGAATGGTCTGTAATATTGATGTCTCCTTCATAAGATCTGTCCCAAATTCTTCCATTATGTCTGCATACCTGATAACCTTCCGGCACTCTGATATAAATTACTTTTTTCTCATCAATATCAAAAACTTCCGGTAGTAAATAAAGTGGCGGATACATTTTTTGCGGATTATTGATTGCAGTAGTAAATTCCTTAATCACTTTATCTACTTTATCTTTCCTAACACCGATAATCTCCCTTTTGTCATTTACACCAAGTAAAATATGTCCTCCATTTCTATTATTAAAAGAGCATACCGTATCAAAGACATCTTTAGTCAAAGCATTTTTAGATTCTTTAAACTCGACATCTATCTTTTCTCCATTTTGAATGATGTGTTTTATCTCTTGGAAATCCATATCGACCCTCTCATATCCACTAAAAACCGTCTCTTATTATCTTAAAATACTTCAATGACTCCAAAATTGTTTCTTTTTTCAATTAGGCACTGTGGGACTTTCTAAGTCTATTTCATTCATTGGAAGTTCTACGCTTATAAATTCATTGAACCCAGTTTAGAAAGTAAGGCTACCGTCTCCACATGCACCGTTCCGGGAAATAAATCCACCCCGGCCATCTTCTCCACCTGATATCCTCTGCCTTGCAGCATCTCCAGGTCTCTGGCCAGGCTGGTCGGTTTACAGGCAATGTAGACAATCTTTTCCACACCAAAACTGATGATCTTTTCCAGAGCCTTGGGGTGTACCCCATCCCTGGGCGGATCCAGTACGATCAGATCCGGTAGCTCCGGCAGGTCTTCTATCACCTTCAGTACATCTCCTGCCCAGAAAGTACAGTTCTTCAGTCCATTTGACCGGGCATTTTCGCCGGCAGCAGTTACAGCCTCCTCCACGATCTCCACGCCCACCACCTGTTTCGCCACCTCTGCTAGCATCTGGGCTATGGTTCCCGTTCCACTGTACAGATCAAAAATCACCTTATCTTTCGTTTCTCCAATATATTCCCTCACCTTTTCATAGAGCACCTCTGCTCCCAGAGAGTTCGTCTGAAAAAAGGAAAAGGGGGTAATCTGGAACTTCAATCCCAAAAGTTCTTCATAAAAACAGACTCTTCCGTACAGAATGTCTGTTCCTTCATCTATGACAGCGTCTGCCAGACTGTCATTTTTCGTGTGCAGGATCCCAACAATAGTCCCTGACAGTTCCAGTTCAAGCAACCTGTCCGTCCACTTTTTTAAAAGATGCTCCGTCAAAAGAGGCGAAGAAGCTGCTACCAGATCCACCAGGATCTCTTTCGTCTTTTCTCCTTTCCGAATCAGAAGATGACGCCAGATTCCTTCATGCCGCATTCTGTGGTAATAAGGAAGTCCCGTCTCTTCTGCAAAGGACAGCGTTTCTTTTAAGATCCTGCGAAAATCCTCATCAACGATCCTGCAGTCCTCCACACAGACAATGTCGTGAAAGCTGCCTTTTTTATGCATTCCCAACGTCAAAGGTCCGTCCTTGTACGCATCCCCGAAAGAAAATTCCATCTTGTTTCGGTAGCCGTCCTCTTTGGGGCTGGGAGAAATGCCTTCCCACACATACTCCTCGTTTACCGCCTGATCCATCATTTTCCTGAGCTGTCTCTCTTTCAAGTGTAGCTGCTCCTGATAAGGAAGGTTTTGATAGGCGCATCCTCCACACTGTCCAAAGTGGGGACACCTTGGGCTAATCTCCTCCGGCGCAGGCTCCAACACCTCCAGGATCCGTCCTTTGGCACTATCTTTCTTTACTTTATTCAGGGCAATCCGTACCTTCTGTCCGGCAATTCCCCCTTTCACTTCTACCTGCTTTCCATCTATGATCAGTTTCCCTTTGTTTGGAAATTCAACAGTTTCCACGATTCCTTCTACGACTGTTCCCTTCTTCATCTATTGCTCCTTCAAATACATTTCCTTATTCTTCCCGGCCTTCTCGCTATTTTTCACAAAATGCCTTGAGAATTGTTCCATCCTGACGGACTTCTATTCCTTCTACGCTTTTCACATATTGATTCAGCTGTGCATAACCATAGTCATTGATCTTAAACTCTCTGTACTTCTCATAGATCTTATTTCCCAGCGTACTCAGCTCCAGACCGTTTTTCCCTGTCTTTTTCACCAGGTAGGTCACATAAGCGTCAATATTTTCCTTCAGGTACAGATTTTCTTTCAACGCCACCGACACAACATTTCTGTCCTTGATCAACTGCACTCTGGTAAACTCTTCCAGAAACTTGGACAGCATATTATAGCCATAGCTTCGGACGTCGAAATCCGGATACAGGCTTACCAGCCGATTTCCGATCTCTCCCAGGCTGGTCGCTCTGTTACTGTCCTGATTTTCAATGATCATCTTGATAATCGCATCTTCTATCTGCTCCTTGCTCAGGATGCTGGGCGTCTTCTCTGATTTGGCCTGCCCCGGATCTGCCTCACTCAGCAGGTTTTCCAGGATAGTAAACTTGTCACAGGCTTTCCGGAAAGGCTCCGGCGTCTTGTTTTCTCCCATTCCGATCACTTTTTTCCCGCTTTCACGGATCCTGCTCACCAGTCTGGTAAAATCACTGTCGCTGGATACAATGCAGAAGCCGTCCACGTCATTGGTGTATAAAATATCCATTGCATCAATGATCATGGCAGAGTCTGTCGCATTCTTCCCCTGCGTATAGCTGAACTGCTGGATCGGCGTAATGGAGTTTGTCAAAAGTTCCTCCTTCCAGCTGGAATGCTGTGTATTCGTCCAGTCTCCATAAATTCTTTTGTAAGTGATAATTCCATATTTTGACAGCTCCGTCAAAATATGCTTGATGTATTTTGCAGAAACATTATCCGCATCGATCAAAAGTGCATAGCACTGTTCTTCTTTCATAAATTCTCCTCTTTCTTTCCGGTATGCCACCTGAAAAAAACAGGCAGAATGCCCTACCCAAACGGCCTCCACCTGTTTTTGTCTCCATTCACATTTCGTCCTATGAGCGAAACCTGGTATTCCTTATCATCCTTCTGCAGGAACATACAGCCTGCCGATACGTCCCGTTCACTGCCGGAAAACATATCTCTGCCTCTTTGGAACCGCCATACAACAGATCCACACATCCGACTGTCTATTCCGGCGTCTCCTCGTTGAAGAAGTCGTCGTCAAAATCATCTTCAAACTCTTCATCGAAATCTTCCAGATAATCCGGCAGGAAGAAACGGTACACTGCGTAAGCGATCGCAGCTACAGCCGCCACGGCTCCCACGATAGCCAGCACCCAAAGAATCGTCCTGCCATGTCTTCCCTCATCCTCTTTTTTATTGACCAGTTCGCCCAAACGTGTTGCCGCTAAAAGTTCTTCCATCTTATTCATACCCTTCTTTCCTTTCCGCTCGCGCTTATCCTCTTGTATCTACAGTATACATGAACAGGTTTCTTTTGACAACTATAACATACCTCTGAACCCTTTTCCAATGATTTCACTGCTGTTGGTGATCATCATAAAAGCGTGAGGATCCTGCTGCCGTACAAAATTCCGAAGCTTTACCGCCTGCCTGCGTCCCACCACCGTCATGATCACCATCTTCTCCTTGTGAGAGTAAGCTCCCTCAGCCCGGTAAAGCGTGGCGCTGTGGTTCAGCTCCTCGTGGATGAAGCTGCAGATGGGCTTGGGATCTGTAGAAATAATAGTAAAATACTTGCAAAGATTCAGACTCTCTATCACGGTATCGATAAACAACGCCTTCACGATATATCCTACCAGAGAAAACATTCCTACCGTTGTTCCATAGATCACAAAGGACAATACGACCACGAAAAAGTCTGTGACCATCAGCGCCTTTCCGATATGGATGTTCGTGTACTTTTTCAGCATCAGCGCGATGATATCCGTTCCTCCTGTTGAGGCGGACAGATTGAAGATCGCGCCGGAGCAAGCCGCCGCCAGAAGTACCGCCAGCACCAACTCCAAAATCGGCTGGTCAGAAATGGTTCCATGTACCGGGATCAGATACTGGACTGCCCCCAGTCCCGTTGCAAACAGCACCGAAACATAGACGGAGCGGATTCCAAATTCCTTCCCCAGTACCTTAAATCCAATCACAAACAAGACGGCGTTCATGATAAATGCGTAGGTATTGGGAGATCCTCCCAACACTCCGCTTAACAAAACTGCCACCCCGATCACTCCGCCAAAGGTGAAGTGATTGGGGAACAAAATCAGATAATCTGTCAGGATCAGCACGATCGTAACAATGGTCAGCATCCCGTATTCCTTCAGGTTCTCACGCATCTTTAATGTATCCATGACTCTCCTTTTAGCTTTTCGGGCTTCTTAGATCGCTCTTGTATAGACTTTTAACCACTCTTTTTCTTCTTCTGTCAAATGTGCTTCCAGACTGTCATATACCTTTTTGTGGTAATCATTTAAAAGTTTCTTTTCTTCTTCTGTCATCATAGCCGGGTCGATGGCATCCAGATCCATCGGGATCAGGGTGATCGCTTCAAAGTACATAAACTGCCCGTATTCATTTTTGGTGCCGCTGCAAACCAGCAGTTCATTTTCCAGACGCACTCCGTGGGAACCCTCGATGTAAATGCCGGGCTCATCCGTGATGACCATGCCTTCCTCAAATGCATGGGACTCACCCGGACGGTACTGCCAGCGGAATCCGGTAGGACCTTCATGGATATTCAGCAGGTAGCCAACTCCATGTCCCGTTCCATGATTAAAATTCAGGTCTCTGTCCCAGAAAGGCTTTCTTGCCAGAATGTCCAGATTCATACCAATGGTTCCTTTCAGGAACTTCGCATTGGCAAGCTGAAGATTGCTGATGGCCACCAGCGTAAAATGCTCTTTCATTTCCTGCGGGATCTCTCCCAGCGCAAAGGTTCTTGTTACGTCTGTGGATCCTTCGTAGAACCCTGCCCCGGTGTCGCTCAGATACAGGTTTCCTTCCTTCAATTCCACGTTCGTCTCTTCTGAAGATGTATAATGCACGATCGCCGCATGTTCTCCGAAGGAAGAGATGGGCTCGAAGCTCGGACGGATAAAGTTGCCCATTTCTGCCCGGTACGCATCCAGCTTTTCTGTTGCGCTGATCTCCGTGATCACAGTTTTCCCTATATTTTCTTTCAACCATTTCATGAACCGCACATGGGCGATGCTGTCCTTGATCTGTGCCTTCCGGATATTTTCGATCTCCACCCGGTTCTTCATGGCTTTAAACAGGATCTCCGGATTTCTTTCATCCACTTCCTGCACGCCTTCCGGAATGTTGCTGTACAATGCATAATTCAGTTTGCCGGAATCGATCAAAGCCGTATCGGATGCCCCCAGCTTCTTTACGTCCTCATAGATATCGTTGTACGGGTGGATGCTGACCTGATCCTGCGCCAGAAGGGCCTTCATCTCCTCACTCAGCTTTCTTTCATCCACATACAGCTTAACTTCCTCCATGGTGATGATGGCGTATGTCAGCACCATCGGGAAAAAGTCGATATCATTTCCCCGAATATTCAGCGTCCAGCAGATATCGTCCAAGGTCGTCAGGATATGCACATTGGCATGGCACCGTTTCATCTCCTCACGGATCCGGATCAGTTTATCTTTCGTGGACTCTCCTGCATATTTCAATTCCAGAGAAAACGCCGGCTCTTCCGACATGGCCGGACGATCTGTCCAGATTCCGTCGATCAGATCTTCCTGATAGAACACTCGTCCGCCTTTGGCCTTTGCGACAGCTTCGTAGGCTTTGCCTTCTCCCATGGATACTACACGTCCGTCAAATCCCAGCACGCCTCCTTCCGGCAGCGCCTCTGCCAGATACTCTGTGATCGTAGGAACTCCCGGCTCTCCCATTTTCATCAGTTCTACCGTAGTCCCCTCCAGCTGGCGTCCCGCCTGCAGGAAATATCTTCCGTCCGTCCACAATTTCCCCTCCGTCCGGGTAATGACTGCCGTCCCGGCCGATCCTGAAAACCCCGTAATAAATTTTCTTGCCTTAAAATATTCTCCCACATACTCGCTCTGATGAAAGTCCGCCGTTGGGACCACATATGCGTCTACCCCTTTTTCTTCCATCACTTTTCTTAACTGTTCAATTCTTTCTTTGACCTTCATGTCATACCTCCTTGACTGAACTATTGATCTCGCTATCTCTCATTATAAGAACCCAAATCAGGGATGTCAACACCGCTCCCCTGCCAAAATTCCAGGTATTTTTTCTACCTGTTTTCTGTGTCTTTCTTATGTCTTTTCCGCTCTTTTTCCGGATTTTTAAGTTGCTTCTTCTTTTCGTGCCCTCCGGCTGGGGGCGCCATCGTTTCCCTACACTTTCTCCAGTCTGGCAAATGCTGCAAACATCTTTTTTGTCCCTGCCACATCAAAATCCACCGTCACTTCATAATCTCTGCCGCCTTTTACCATCTGCATCACCGTTCCTTCTCCAAACTTTCCGTGTTTCACCCGGTCTCCCACCTGGTAAGCAAGAGCTTTCGCTCCGGCATCTCCAAAGTTTCTGCTGGCTTTTGAAGCTGTAAAGGGATTTCTCTGCAGTTCCCGGTATCTAAAGTTTCGGTCTGCAAAGGCTGTCTGCCCAAACCCGCCTTTCCCGGCAGGCCCATTGCCTTTTCCATGGCCTTCCTTTAACCCCATCAGCTCTCTGGGAATTTCCTGAAGAAACCGGGACATTTTGTTAAACTGAAATTCTCCCCGGATCATCCGCTTTCTGGCACAGGTCAGGGTCAGAGTCTTCCTCGCCCGTGTGATTCCCACATAGCACAGTCTTCTTTCCTCCTCCAACTCCTCCTCGTCCCCTTCGGTGATGGTCATATAGCTGGGGAAAAGTCCATCCTCCATCCCTGCCAGGTAAACATGCGGAAATTCCAGTCCTTTTGCGCTGTGCAGCGTCATCAGAACCACATAGTCTCTTTCCTCTTCCCCCTCCTCTACATCTGCCACCAGTGCGACTTCCTCCAGAAATCCGCTTAGCGTCGCCGGCTCATTTCTGCTTTCACAGTCCTCTTCATAAAGCACGATCTTGCTGATAAATTCCTGAATATTTTCAATTCGGCTGTCCGCCTCTTCCCCTTCTTCCTCTTTCAGCCGCTCCAGGTATTCGGTCTGTTTTAAAATATCCTCCGTCAGCTCTCTTATGCTCTTTTCATTCGCCTCTGCTTTAAAAAACTCTATCAGCGCCGCAAAGGATTCCACCTTCGTCAGGCCCCTTCCTATCCCCGGAACCCAGTCTGCCACCCGAATCGCTTCGTAAAATCCGATCCCTCTTTCTTCCGCATAACCCTGGATCCGGTTGACAGTGGTCAGTCCGATCCCCCGTTTCGGCACATTGATGATCCTTCGCACCGCCAGATCATCCTGTCCATTGTCAATGGTTTTCAGATAACTCAGGATGTCTTTGATCTCTCTTCTTGCATAAAAATTTACTCCGCCTACGATCTTGTAAGGAATGCTCTCTGCCACAAACCGTTCCTCCAGGGTTCTGGACTGAGCATTGGTTCTGTAAAGGACGGCATAATCCCTGTAAGCGTCCTGCTGTTCTCTCCGGCTTTTTTCAATGTCTGCCGCAATAAACTCCGCTTCATCAAATCCGGACTCAAACTGCTTCAGACAGATCTTGTTCCCTTCTTCATTCTCTGTCCAGAGAGTTTTTTCCTTTCGTCCTCTGTTGTTACGGATCACGGAGTTGGCCGCATCCAGGATCGTTTTGGTGGAACGATAATTCTGTTCCAGCTTGATCACACAGGCATCCTGAAACACCATCTCAAAATCCAGGATATTTTTAATATTTGCCCCCCTGAATTTATAAATGGACTGATCATCGTCCCCCACCACGCACAGGTTGCGATGCTCTTTTGCCAGCAGCCGGATCATTTCAAACTGCACGGTATTGGTATCCTGGTACTCGTCCACCATGATGTACCGAAACCGATTTTGATAATATTGCAGGACTTCCGGATCCTGCAGAAACAGATCCACCGTCTTGCCCAGCAGATCGTCAAAATCCAGGGCGTTGTTCAGCTTCATCTGCTTTTCGTACTCCACATAGGCTCTTGCAATCCCCTGCCTGCCATAGTCTCCCGCCGTCTGCTGCCGGTACTCCTGTGCAGAGATCCTCTCATTTTTCGCCTTGGAAATCGCCGAAAGGATCGCCCTTTCCTTAAACACCTTCGGATCCAGGGCCAGCTTCTTGCATACATCCTTCATCAGGGTCTTCTGGTCATCCGTATCATAAATCGTGAAATTTGATCCATACCCCAATTTTTCAATGTGTCTTCTCAGAATCCGGACACATGCCGAATGAAAGGTGCTGACCCAGATGCTCTCTGAACCATATCCCACCAGATCGTCCACTCTTTCCCGCATTTCTCCCGCCGCTTTATTGGTAAAGGTGATTGCCAGGATGTTCCAGGGATTGATGTTTTTCTCTTCGATCAGGTAGGCGATCCGGTGCGTCAGAACTCTTGTTTTGCCTGACCCGGCTCCCGCCAAAATAAGGAGTGGTCCTTCCGTATGAAAAACCGCCTCCCTTTGTTTGTTATTCAAAGTATCGTATATGCTCACAGCTTTCTTCCTTTCTACTTGCTTTCTTCCTTTTTTCTTGCTTTTTTGTCCATTTTGCTTTTTCATTATAGCACAGGAAGCCCCGCTTCACAAAAACAAAGAGGCAGACTTTAGTTTCTCGTCTGCCCCTGTTCCATCTTTTCTGCTTTTTTTGCGGGAATATGGCACATCACCCGGCTGCCTTCCGGTAAGTCCTTATTTTATCCATGCTCCATTGGCTCCCACATAGTAACCGCCCACATATGTGCTGACTGCCATTTCTCCGCTTGCTCTCAGATAATACCAGGTTCCATTATCATGAAGCCAGCCTTTATACATACTTCCATCCGACTGCATATAATACCATCTGTTTCCCGTAAAGATCCAGTTAGTCTGCATCATACCGTTTCCGGACAAATAATACCACTTATTCCCATCCTGTATCCAGCCAGTTCTCATCGTACCGGTTTTATCCAGATAATACCAGTTCTCTCCATCTTTGATCCAACCTGTTCTCATGGCTCCGCTTGCATCCAGATAGTACCATGCACCTCCTGTAAAGATCCAGCCGGTCTGCATTTTACCGCCCTCGGATAAATAATACCACCGATTCGCATCCTGTATCCAACCGGTTCTCATCGCTCCGGTTTGATCCAGATAGTACCAGTTCTCTCCATCTTTGATCCAGCCTGTCATCATTGCTCCGTTTTCAGACAAATAGTACCTTTTCCCACTTTTATCCTGGATCCATCTCGTCTGCATTTTACCCTCTTCATCGCAAAAATACCAGATTCCTCCGCTGTTTATCCAGCCGCTCTTCCGGATATAATCATCACCAAAAAAGTACCAGATTCCTTCAATCTTTTTCCATCCACTGACTGCATACCCGTTTTCATAAAAGAAAACTTTTCCATCTTCTTTATACCAGCCATTGGCAGGAATCAATCCTGTTCCATATTCTTCTCCCGGTTTTTCCGATATTGCTATTACTCCCGTCTCTCCCTGATCTGCTGCGTATGCCGGATATACCTGTCCTGCCAAAAAACCTGCCGCCATCCCAAGTATCAACAAACCGATCTTTCTCTTCATCTCAAATCCTCCTTTTTTTGTAAAATTGATCTGTCTATTCTACAAAAATTTGTTTAAGCATTTATCTCGAAAAGCTCTATTTTGTATCTCCTAATATGGATTCACGCACCGCCCAGAAGCATTAAAAATATATATTTTTCCATCAATCAAAGTTCTTGTATTCACTAACATACTTCCTTCAGCTCCCGCACTAGGAATATTCCTTGCCGGTCTTAAATAATACCAATACTCTCCATCTTTAATCCATCCTTTACACATAGATCCTTCTGGTCCTGCAGTAGGGAAATTTGTCATTGGTCTCATATAATACCATAGATTTCCAGTATATATCCAGCCTTTACACATACTGCCTTCTGATCCTGCTCCTACATTTGGTGTATTTGAAGCCGGTTTCAGATAATACCACCATCCCCCATCATAAATCCATTCTCTACACATAGACCCCTCTGGTCCTGGATTCGGTGTATTTGAAGCCGGTCTAAAATAGTACCACGTTTCATCCGTGTACACCCATCCTCTGCACATAGATGCATCCTCACCTACTGCTTGGTAACTCTGCACCAGATGTAGGAGTTTCCGCTTCTGGAATTAACTGTTTTTCTTCCTCACTCGCTGGAATACAGCCATAATAGTATTCTTCATCCTCTGCTCTCAACGCTCTGCTTTGTGACAGCACAAGAATCACAAGTAATATCCAGGTTATCACCACCCTTTTTCTTTTCATTGCATATCTCCTTTCCCACTATTGTATTTCCATATCACAATCTTTTGATTTTATTTTATCAATTGTTTATTTGTTGTCAATTATGATTTTCATTTCTAATAATTTTCAGCAGTTTATACAATCTCTCCAGTTATTCCATCCCTTCAAAAATTTATGCAGCTTACGAAAATCCTCTCTCCAATTTTGTACAATCTTCCGAAAGGTTCTCTGATTTTTGCCGGAAATATCTTGTCATCCAGTATCGAAAACTATATACTAGACTATAGTAACAACTTACCGTTTTGCAAGGCACAGAGGATGGTTCACATGAAAATAGACACAAAAGAAATGCTGGAACAGGCGCTTTTTCACCTGTCCCGGATCGAGTATATGAAATCGGAAGACGTTCCTGACATAGATCTCTACATGGATCAGGTAACTACATTCATGGACGAACAGCTTTCTTCCAACAAGCGGCATGAAGAGGATAAGATCCTGACCAAGACCATGATCAATAACTACACCAAAAACAATCTTCTGCCGCCGCCCTCCAGCAAAAAATACTCCAAGGAGCATATGATCCTTCTTACGTTCATCTATTATTTTAAAAATATTCTTTCCCTGAAGGACATTGAAACCCTGTTGTCTCCGGTTTCCAAAAAGTTGTTCGGGAAGAAAAAAGAAGTATCCATCGCCTCTCTTTATGATGAGGTCCGGAAGCTGGAACAGTCCAAGATCAATACCTTTGAAAAAAACATCCTGGCCTCCTTCGAAGAATCCTCGGCTTTATTTTCCGATGCGTCTTTGGAATACCGGGAATATCTCCGGCTGTTTTCTCTCATCTGCAGCCTGAGTTTTGATATCTATGCGAAAAAGCTGCTGGTGGAAAAACTGATCGATCAACTCCCTTCCCCGGAAAAGGAAAAGAAAAAAAAGCGTTAGGTTGTGCGATCAGCTTTACAGCCTGCGTAGACGCAAAAAAGATGCTCCTGCCAGATGGGGTTTTCCCCTCCTTCAGGAACATCTTTTTAGTTTCTCTGACCACCGTCTCCCAACGGCCTGTCTTTTCTAAATCCATTCTCTTTCCAGGAATCCACTCTTTTCCCGGTTTGCTTCCCCCGGAAAATCAGGTTCCCTTATCCGGTTGTCTATTCAAACGGGATCACGGCTCCATCGTATTTTTCTTCGATGAATTTCTTGATCTCATCGGATTTTAACACCTCGACCAATGCCTTGATTCCCTTCTGCTCTTCATTTCCTTTCTTCACCGCAATGATATTGACATAAGTTTTTGCCGCCTCTGAATCGGATTTCTCATAAGCCAGAGCATCTTTTCCCACAGAGTAGCCTGCCTCCAGTGCGTAGTTTCCGTTCAATACGACATAAGCCGCTTCATCTACCACACGTGCCACCTGTGCTGCCTCCAGTTCCACGATCTCCACATTGTGCGGATTCTCTTCAATGTCGTTGACCGTTGCCTCCAGTCCTGCGTCCTTCTTTAATGTGATGATCCCATTATCCTGAAGCAGCAGCAGCGCCCTTGCCTCATTGGTGGTATCATTCGGCACTGCGATCTTGTCTCCCTCTGCGATCTCATCCAGACTCTTCTTGGTTCCCGGATAGATTCCAAACGGTTCATAGTGAATCTCTCCTGCCACTACCAGATGCGTTCCCTTTTCTTCATTGAAGCTCTCCAGGTATGGTGTGTGCTGGAAGTAGTTTGCATCAAAGTCTCCGCTTTCTACCACTTCATTCGGCTGCACATAATCATCAAACACCTTGATATCCAGCTCATATCCCTTTTCCTTCAAAAGAGGCTTTGCTTCCTCCAAGATCTCTGCGTGCGGCGTTGCGGAAGCTGCCACTTTCACTACCTTGGAATCTTCTCCCTCTTTTTTACTGTCTCCGCCTTTTGCTCCGCATCCTGCCAGAAGACCTGCCAGCAACACTCCCGTCAATCCTACTGCCACTAATTTTTTCATAATCGTTTCCTCCTTCAATGCTGCAGTTTCCTGCCTGTTTTTCTGTCCGTCTGTTTTCCGGACGGTAAAAAATCTTTTCTGTTTCTCTCCTTTGTTTCTCCGCCGATCACAGATCCTTCTGCGTATCTGCGGGAAAAAGAGCGGTTCTTCTTATGTGGAATTTACTTTCTCTTATCCAGTCTGGAAGCCAGAAGCATTCCCACCGACTGGAACAGTTGCACCAATACCACCAGAAGCACTACCGTCACCACCATGATATCCATTTGATATCTATAATATCCATAACGGATGGCAATGTCTCCCAGACCGCCGCCGCCGATCACTCCCGACATGGCCGAATAGCCCAGGATGGTGCCTGTCGCAATCGTTGCGCCTGTGATCAGTGAGGTTCTTGCCTCCACCAGGAGTACCTTGCAGATGATCCGCATATTTCCGGCTCCCATAGCCTTCGCCGCCTCTATCACGCCTGCATCCACTTCCTTGATGGAAGATTCCACCATACGTCCGATAAACGGAACCGCCGCCACCACAAGAGGGATGACCGTTGCGGTGGAGCCATAACTCTGTCCTATGATCAGCCTGGTAAATGGGATCAAAAGGATCAGAAGGATCAAAAACGGAATACTTCTTACCACATTTGCGATCACATCCAACGTCTTATAAAGGAATCTGTTGGGGGCCAGCCCGTCCTTGTCCGACACTGCCAGCATCACTCCCATAGGAAGGCCAAACACGTATCCGGCTATGGTAGACAGCAGAGTCATGTACAAAGTCTCTCCCACCCCGCGAATGATCATCGAAGTCACTTCATTAGTCCACATATCCATCTGCCTCCTCTATCTCCAATCCTCTCTGGATCAGGTATTCCTTCATCTCCCGGATCCTGGTGCCTCCTTCCGGAAATCCCAGGATCATCTCTCCCTTTGCCGTTCCGCCTACATTCTTGGTGTCTGCCTTTAAAATATTGACCGGCTGTTGAAATTCCAGGATCATATTGGCAATGACCGGCTCGAATGCAGAATTCTCCGAAAAGACGATCCGGATCTTCTGGCTGCCTCGGATTTCATCGTAAATCGGCTTTTGCTTTTTCTCATCACTTCCACTGTCCTTGCGGATCAGCTCCTTTGATACCGGCGATTTAGGGTGGGTGAAAATGTCTGTCACCAGTCCCTGCTCCACGACTTCCCCGTCGCTCATGATGGCTACGTGGCTACAGATCTTGCGGACCACCGACATCTGATGGGTAATGATGACAATGGTAATTCCAAAGTTTTTATTGATCTCTTTCAAAAGATCCAGAATGGATGCCGTCGTCTGGGGATCCAGCGCGCTGGTGGCCTCATCACAAAGCAGGATCCTGGGATCGGATGCCAGCGCCCTGGCGATCGCCACCCTTTGCTTCTGACCGCCGGACAATTGAGCCGGATATGCATTGGCTCTGTCCTTTAGTCCCACTACATCCAACAGCTCTTCTGCCCGCTCTCTGGCCTCCCTTTTACTTTTTCCCTGAATATACAGTGGAAAGCAGACGTTTTCCACTACGGTCTTTTGCATCAGCAGATTGAAATGCTGAAAGATCATCCCGATCTGCTCCCTCTGTTTGCGAAGCTCCTTCTCTGAATAATCTCCCAGGGATTTCCCCCGGATCAGCACCCGTCCTTCGCTTGGGACCTCCAGGAAATTCATACAGCGTACCAGCGTACTCTTTCCCGCCCCCGACATTCCGATGATCCCGTATATATCTCCGGTCTCCACCGACAGATTCACCTGCTTTAGGGCGTGGATCCTTCCATCCTTGGTATTATATGTTTTGCTTACATTTTCAATTACAATTTCCGACATGTCTTTCCCTCTCTGCAAAAAAGAATTTCACTTGCAAGTTCCCCTTCCTTTGCGTTCAACTTTCGTTGACTTTCACAGTATAGCACGATTGCCAAAAAGGTGTTAATCTAAAAAAATTACCGCTGGCTATAGCTTTATTCTATACCCAGCGGTGTTTTATCAGTTTTTATAATAGATACCGGAGCCCCTCCTACAGCACATGCTCCTTGTACTTGGAGATCTCTTCCAGATATTTTTTCCCCAGAGAGCTGATATGGATCCCTTTTCGGATCAGATACCCGATGGTCATCACCTCGTCCGACTTCAGCTTCACTGCACAGTAATCCGTTCCGTTTAATTCCTCACAGATGATCCCGCAGCACAGGGTATATCCGTTCAGCCCTACCATCAGGTTCAGGAAGGTGGCCCGGTCATTGGCCTTGATCAGCCGCTTGTATTCATAGGTACTGAGAACCTCCTCTGCGAAATAAAAGGAATTGTTGGTTCCCTGATCAAAGGAAAGGCAGGGATACTCTTCCAGCTCTTCCAGAGATACCTCCTCCCGGTTTGCCAAGGGATGCCCCTTCCACATATAGACAGACACGCTGCACTGAAAGATCTCATGGAATTCTAGACCGGATTCCTTGAACAGCTTCGTCAGCACATGGCGGTTAAATTCATTCAGGTAAAGGATCCCGATCTCGCTTTTAAATTTTCTTACGTCTTCTATCACATCGTAGGTCTTTGTCTCATGGACGGCAAATTCATACTCGTCCATACCAAACTGACGGACCATCTCCACAAAGGCATTCACGGCAAAGGTATAGTGCTGCATGGACACGCTGAATTTCTTCTTGGTATTTTCCTTTGCCACAAACTTTGCTTCCATCAGTTCATACTGCTCTACCACCTGCCTTGCATATCCGATGTACTCTTCTCCCTCCGGAGTCAGAAAAATCCCACGGTTGGTCCTGCGAAAAATCTCCACGCCGCTTTCTTCCTCCAGCTCCTTGATGGCAGCGGAAAGGCTTGGCTGTGAGATAAACAGCTGTCTTGCCGCCTCATTCATGGATTTGGCATTTGCTACCGTAATAACATAACGAAGCTGCGTCAGTGTCATGGAACCTCCTCCTATTTCTGAACCAGGTTGATGATCTTTTTCGGAACATAAATTTCCTTTACAAGAGTGCCCGTCAGCTTATCTGCCACCGCTTCTTTTCCCGCCAGAAGGGCGTCTTCTTTGGAGATCTCTGCCGGAACCGAGATCACCGCTTTGGTCTTTCCGTTGATCTGCACCGGAATTTCTATCTCATCATCCTTCATCAGCGCTTCCTCATATGTCGGCCATCCTGCTTCAAACACACTGGTGTCATGTCCCAGCTGCTCCCACATCTCCTCTGCCATATGAGGTGCAAAAGGTGACAGAAGCACTGCCATTACAGACAGAGTTTCCTTGTCAATGCCGCCTTCTTTCTTGGCAATCTCCAGCAGGCGGTTGTTGTGCTCCATAAACCCGGAGATGGCAGTGTTCAGGCTGAATGTCTCCAGACGGTTGGTAATATCGTAGATCAGGCGATGTCTCTCCTTGATCATCTCCTGTGTCGCTGCAACCTCTGCCTCCTTGCTGTCCATCAAAAGCTTCCAGACTCTTTTCAGGAAACGGTTGACTCCGTCGATCCCTCTGTCGTCCCACTCTGCATCCAGCTCCGGTGGCCCTACAAAGAGCTCGTACATCCGGAGAGAATCACAGCCGTAGTCTCTGACCAGGTCGTCGGGAGAAACCACGTTTCCCTTGGATTTACTCATTTTAATTCCATTTTTTCCGGTAATCATTCCCTGATTAAACAGCTTCTGGAAGGGTTCCTCAAAATCCACCGCCCCAATGTCATACAGGAACTTGGTATAGAACCGGGAATACAGCAGATGCAGTACCGCATGCTCTACTCCTCCGATATACATATCCACCGGAAGCATTTTGGAAGCCACTTCCTTTGATACCAGCGCCTCATCATTGTGGTTGTCCACATAACGCAGAAAGTACCAGGAAGATCCGGCCCACTGAGGCATGGTATTGGTCTCCCGCTTTGCCGGCTTGCCACACTTGGGGCAGGTACAGTTGACCCATTCCTCGATTCCTGCCAGAGGGGATTCTCCTGTACCGGTAGGCTCGTAGGATTCCACCTCCGGCAGCCGCAGAGGCAGCTCTTCCTCCGGCACCGCTACCGCCCCGCAATCCTCACAGTGAATGATGGGGATCGGTTCTCCCCAGTAACGCTGTCTGGAAAATACCCAGTCTCTCAGTTTATAATTGACGGTTGCCCGTCCCAGTCCCCTCTTCTCGATCATGTGGGGAGCTTCTTTTTTCAGGACCGCAGAATCCATTCCATTCCATTCTCCTGAATTTACTACGATTCCGGACTCCGTATAGGCTTCCTCCAGCTTCTCGGCCGCCTTTCCGTCCTTTGCGATCACCTGAACGATGGGCAGGCCAAATTTTGTAGCAAAAGCAAAGTCTCTTTCATCGTGAGCCGGTACACACATGATCGCTCCCGTACCATAATCCACCAATACATAGTCTGACAGCCAGATAGGCACTCTTTCTCCGTTCAGCGGATTGATGGCGTAGCTTCCCGTAAAGACGCCGGTCTTTTCTTTATCCTGCATCCGGTCTACATTGGACTTCATGGAAGCGTCGTAGATATACTGTTCCACCGCTTCCCTGGTCTCTTCTGTTGCCAGTTCTTTTGCCAGAGCATGTTCCGGAGCCAGTACCATGAAGGTGGCTCCATGCAACGTATCCGGTCTTGTGGTATAGACCGTCAGCTTTTCCTCGCGGCCTTCTATGGCAAAATCAACCTCTGATCCATAGGATTTGCCGATCCAGTCCGCTTGCATTTTCTTTACCTTTTCCGGCCAGTTCAGTCCGTCCAGATCTGCCAGCAGACGCTCTGCATAATTGGTGATCTTCAGCATCCACTGACGAAGGTTCTTCTTGGTCACTTCCGTTCCACAGCGTTCGCACTGACCTCCCACCACTTCTTCGTTGGCAAGTCCCGTCTTACAGGAGGGACACCAGTTGATGGGAAATTCCTTTTCGTATGCCAAACCTTCTTGGAACATCTTCACAAAGATCCACTGGGTCCATTTGTAAAACTCCGGATCTGTGGTGTTCACTTCCCGGTCCCAGTCGTACAGCGCAGAGATCTCATTGATCTGACGCTTGATATTGCGGACGTTCTCTTCCGTGGAGATCGCCGGATGCACTCCTTTTTTTATGGCATAATTTTCCGCCGGCAATCCAAAAGCATCCCAGCCCATGGGATGGATCAGGTAGTATCCCTGCTGCAGCTTATAACGGCTCCAGACGTCAGAGATCACATATCCCCTCCAGTGTCCTACATGCAGGCCGTTTCCGGAAGGATAGGGAAACATATCCAGACAGTAGTACTTTTCTTTTTCCTTCCCGGCTCTGTCTACCTTCGTATTGACCGGGTTCTTTTCCCATCTCTCCTTCCACTTTTTTTCGATTGCTTTGTGGTTGTACGGTGTGTTTGCCATGGTTTTTCATCCTCTCTTATAAGTTAAAAAAAGCCGCTCCATCTCCCGGGAGACGAAAAGACTCATCTTTTAGTAGTGTTATACTGCATTTTGGCGGTATATTACCGTCTTTTATTTCTTTCCACCTATCGTTGTATTATAAGTAGAATATTGAAAATAGTCAAGTTTTGTTTTCTGAAAGTTGCCCGTATTTTCTTGTTCAAATTTCACAATTTTTGTTGTTAGAGCAGACCTTTTCGTGTATAATAGAACCATAAAGTATTGGTACTGAAGAAGGCTTCAGTATAATCTATATACAAAAGGAGAGTTTGCCATGGTAAATGTATTAACTGGTCCAAAAGGTACCGGAAAAACACAACAAATGATTGCCCTTGCCAATGAGCAGGCAAAAAAACTGAACGGAAGCGTTGTCTTCATCAAAAAAACCCATCGTGATACCTCAAGCGTTTCTTTTGACATCCGCACCATCTGTATGGATGATTACCCTGCTATCGCCAATATCGACGAGTATATCGGATTCCTCTACGGGATCTATAGCTCCAATCAGGACACGGAGTGTGTATTTATCGACGGCATCCTGAAGCATGCGGATATCTCTTTGGATAATATGCCTCAGTTTGTTTCCCGTTTAAACCAACTCTCTAAAGAATGTAACATCGAATTCTATGTCAGCATCAGCGCCGACAAAGCCCAGGTATCCGGCGACGCCTATGCGGACTGCAATTATCTGAACTAACCGGACGGCAGCTAACAGAATAAAAGAGCATCTTTCGCAGGCTTCTTTTAGAACTCCTGTGACAGATGCTCTTTTTTACAGGTTGATTGCTTCTTTGGATTTTTGTAAGCTGATTGTTTCTTTACTCTTTTTTGTCCGCTGTCTGTTCTTTTTCAGTTTCCGCCTGTGACACTTCCTGCCCTGTCTCTCCCAGAGCTGTGACCTGATTGACCTTCTCCCCCGGCTGATACTCCAATGTCACCGGACTTCCTGCCTGATACCGGATGATCTCCGGAAACTCCTGCACCGCCACATCATAGATCCTGTCGTCTCCCTGGAGCGTCAGATAATAGTGTGTATTGCCGTCCAGAACCACGGCTGCCGCTGCTTCTATCGTCCCGGAAGCCTGTTCTGCCTCTCCTTTTGGTTCTTCTTTTTTTACCCCGTCCCGGAACAAAAGGGACAGATACTCTTCCTGGCACTGGCTGACGCTGTCTCCGATGGCCACGATCTGGTACTTCTGTACATTGACCATGGCATATTTCTTTACCAGACCTGCTTCATCTTTCAAGGCGATAAAGTACGTGGGCTCGTCCGAAATATTTAAAAGCAGCGGGAAAGTGGCCTGATATTTTAAATGCTGTACCTGCCCTTCTGCCGAGGACATCGCCGCCGATTCCGTGGCTCCTTCTACTTCGTAGTATTTGGTCTCCATCGTTCTCTGATTGGACAGCACGAACCCCACATTAGACTGGTCTCCATTGACAGAAGTAACGCCTGTATACATCCACACATCATCGTCCAGCGCCAGATAGTTGTAGCCGTCCGTAGTCTCCAGACAGTCCTTCTGACTCAGGATACTGTTGAAAAATCCATGCTTTAGTGTCCCGTGGTAATCAAACAGCTTCACCAGCATATCTGCCGAATAGGCCCGGTCCACCCACTGGGGCACCTTGTCAATTGCATAGGTTTTCGTCTCTCCCGTAATAGCGTTGCAAAGAACCACTTTTCCGATGGTCTCCCCGCCAAACAGGCCGATATTATATTTCTTTACCGGAGCGATCCAATAAGGAACTCCCCTCTCGTCAATCTCAAAGCTCAGTTCTCCGTAAATGTAAGTAGGATGGGCAAACCGCAGATGCCTGTAGATATTACGGTTGAAATGCTCACTGGTCGTATAGCGGATGCCTTTTTCCAACTTCACCAGTTCTGTGGTCTGGTCTGCCATATTGATGCGGATATAAGCCGGGATCCCTTCGCTTCGGTTGGTCAGCCACTTGATCCAGCTGGCATAGCGAAGCGGCGTTACCCGCACCGGGTTTCCCTTGTAATTGATCTGACTGTAAATATTATCCGCCTCAAACTGGGATACCATATCCACCATGCTTCCCATCTTTCTGTCTCCCAGAATCTCAGCCGTATCTCTGTCCAAAAGAGGGATCTTGTCAAAGGACAGTTCCTCCACATCCTTGGAGAAGGTCCCCTTTTCCACTGCCATCAGCTTCTGATATTTTTTGGCATTGATGATGGGAGAAGACAGCAGGCTTCCTATCAGATAAGCTGCCACCACTGCCAGAAAGATTCCTCCAAATACCCGCATTCCCTTGTCCTGTCGGATCTCTCTGATCCCGATCCGCTTTTTTCTTCCATAAAATCCGGCAGGAAGGATGATCAAGATCACCAGAAATACCCAGGTCTCCGCGGCATGGATATTGATGACCGGAAGCGCCATATAGTAGTACAATGCCAGCGCCGCCAGTATCATTATCACCAGCCATCCTTTTTTTATCGGCTTTCCCTGTTTCATAGAAGCTCCTCCTTGTATGTAGGCTCCAGCGAAATGATCTGTCGCTGTCTTTCATTTCCTTGTTTCTGCAAAATTTTACACACTGACATAGGTCAGGAAATCTGTCGGCTTCTCCCATCTCCTGCCAATCCCGCAGGTCGGGATTCTCTCCTTCGGCTTGGCACAGCCCCGGATGCTGCTTCAGGTTGACGCAGGCCGGGATTTCCGCCTAAAATTTACGGTTCCATGCCGTCATGGTAAACAGCATCAAAAATGGGAAGATCTCCAGACGCCCTGCCAGCATATCCAGGCAGAACACGATCTTGGAAAGTGGTGAAAAGTCGGCAAAATTACCGCTTGGTCCCACCAGGCCGATTCCCGGACCGATATTGTTGATGGTGGTCAGCACCGAACTGAAGGTCGTTCCAAAATCCCTGTTATCAAGCGAGACGATCAGGATGGACAATCCCACGATCCCCGCATATGCCATAAAATAAATACTCAGATTTTTTAAAACGTCCGCCTCCACCTTCCTGCCGTTGACCCGTATGATACTCACCGACTTAGGGTGCGCCATCTGCTTTACTTCTCTCTTAATACATTTTAGCAGCATGAGAAATCTGGAAACCTTAATCCCTCCTCCGGTAGAAGAAGCGCAGGCTCCTATGATCATCAGCATCATCAGGATGCACTGGGACAGCATAGGCCAGATGGTATAGTCTGCCGTCGCATATCCGGTGGTGGTGATAATGGATCCCACCTGGAATACGGCGTAGCGGAATGCCTGCAGCGGGTTGGCATAGTGAAAGCTGATGTTCCAGGTAATGATCAGGGTGGCTGCCGCAATGATCCCCAGATAGGCCCGAAGCTCCTCATTCTTCCAGATAGGCTTAAACTCCCGCATCAACAGAAAGAAATACAGGTTGAAATTGACTCCGAACAGGATCATAAAAACGGTGATCACCCCATCAATATAGGCACTGTTAAAATGTCCTACGCTGGCTCCGTAATTGGAAAAGCCTCCGGTACCTGCCGTTCCAAAGGCATGGATGAAGCTGTCCAGCACATTCATTCCACCCAAAAGCAGCAGCACCACCTCGATCAGCGTCATTCCCAGGTACATCCCGTACAGGATACGGGCGGTATCCATCGCTTTGGGCACCAGCTTATCCTTTTCCGGTCCCGGAACCTCCGCTTTCATCAGGTACATGGTGTTCTTCTTGTCCAGCTTTGTCAGGACCATTACAAACACCAGCACTCCCATTCCGCCTACCCAGTGGGTAAAGCTTCGCCAGAACAGCATGCTTTTGGGCAGGGCTTCCACATCCTTTAAAATACTGGATCCTGTCGTCGTAAAGCCGGATATGGTTTCAAATAATGCGTCCAGGTAGTTGGGGATACTGTCGGATAAGGCAAATGGCAGCGCTCCAAACAAAGACCAGAGGATCCACGCCCCCGCCACGATCACCATGCCTTCTTTTCCGTAAATCGTCCGGTTTTCAGGGGCTTTCATCCCTGAGATCAGATAGATCCCTATCAGAAGGACGGAGGGTACCAGAAAGTAGACCCCCTCTGCCTCCCGCAGCAGGAGAGATACAAAAGCGGGAAGGAGCAGCAGCACCCCTTCCACACCCAGCATCTTTCCCAGTATGTAGCGTATCATTTTTACGTTCATCGTTTTTCTCCATCCCTTATTGCATTACGTCTCTAAAGTCATTGATCACAGAATCCTTGGTTACCACCACAACGCTGTCGCCCACTTCCAGGTGATCGTCTCCGTGAGGAATGATGATCTTGCGTTTCCGCCCGATGCAGGCGATCAGGTGATTCTTTTTGGTCTTCAGCTCCCGCAGAGGGATGTTGGTAAACTCACATTCCTTGCGGATGATGAACTCCAGCGCCTCCACCTTGCCTCCCAGAAGCCGGTAGCTGGTCTCTATATTTGCACTTGCGTAAGAATTGTTCCGCGCCTTTACATAACTCATGATCAGATCTGCCGTTGCACTTTTAGCGGAGATGATACTGTCGATCCCCAGACCTTCCACCATCTGCGCCCGGGAATCTTCATTGACTTTCGCAATGATCTTGTCTACTCCCTTGGTCTTGGCAAACAGTCCCATGATGATATTTTCTTCATCGATCCCTGTCAGCGCCACCATTGCGTCTGCCTCTCCAATCCCTTCTTCCAGCAAAAGTTCCTGATTGGCAGCGTCTCCGTGGATGATGGTTGCATCCGGAAAATGCTCGCAGAGAAATTCGCATCTCTTTTCATTTTTCTCAATGATCTTTACCTGCATACCCACACGCAGCAACTGGCTGGCCAGGTAGAAGCACACATGTCCTCCGCCGCAGATCAGCACCTTTTTGATAGGCGCTTTTCTCCTTTTGGTAGCCTTAAAGAAATTCTCCAGATTCTGGTGGGTGGCCGCCACATGCATCTTATCTCCCTTTTCGATCACAAAGCTTCCGTCGGGAATGATGATCTCATTCTGTCGTTTTACCGCGCACACCAGTATCTTTACCTGGTATTTTTGATAAGCCTCTGCCAAAGACAGTCCTACCAGAGGATTCTCTTCCCGCACATTCAGCTCTACCAGCTCGACCTTGCCCTTCATAAAGGTCTCCACCTTGCAGGCCTCCGGAATCAGCAGGATTCTTGCGATCTCGTTGGCTGCCGTCAGCTCAGGATTGACTGCCATACTCAGGTGCAGGTCTTCTTTCAAAAGATCGATCTGCCTGTAATACACAGGATTTCTGACCCTGGCTATCGTATGCTTTGCCCCCAGCCGCTTTGCCAGAAGACAACTGAACATATTCAATTCGTCTGTGGAGGCGCATGCGATCACCAGATCTGCATGGGGAACTCCCGCCTGCTTCTGCACTTCCACATCCGCTCCGTCTCCGGCAATGCAGAAAATATCCAGCTCGTTCAGAGCTGCCTTTAACTTTCCGGCGTTCTGGTCGATCAGCACAATATCATATCCTTCTTCCGACAACTGACTCGTCAGCTTGTGCCCAACCTTCCCGTCTCCTAT